>JBCCSO010000612.1:0-3630 GCA_039199965.1 Chloroflexota bacterium
GACAAGCTCAGGGTGTATAAGTCCGATTTCTGTCCTAATTTTAAAGGATTATATAATGGGGGTTCTAGTTAAGTCATTTTCCAAAAAGATTTTAAACAAATGAAGATTTACAATCTTGGATGCCTATAATCGAGCAAAATTGGGAAAAAGGTAGCAAATTTAGCCAGTTTATAACCGCCCAAGCCATATGATCAAGCGATTCAAAAAACTGGTTCTTTGTTACTTGAGATCTCATAACACGCCATAATCGCTCAATCAGATTGAGATGCGGTGAGTAAGTTGGTAAATATACAAACTCAATTCGATCTTGATTTTCTCTTTGAAATTGCTGAACACGATCAGTATGGTGTGCGGATGCATTATCTAGCACAACAAACCAAAATCGATCAGGATCGAGATCAATTAACAATTGAAGATGAGTCACAATTTCAACAGATCGTTTCCGGTCATGAATAGTATAAAGTCCTTCACCTGACGGATAGATCAGACTCCCAAGCAAGCCATACCATGGATTGTAAAGACCGGGCGAATCGACTTTGACCTGTAGCCCTTTGATTGAGTAATTTGCACAAACGTCAGGGCACCAACGCAAATCTGCAATATCAAAGTAGACGAGAGATGCTTCTCGCTCTTGATCAGGTGGCGGATGCGTTGCATCTGAGGCACGAAGTGAACCTATCATGGCTTTATGGCGCAATGACTCTACTCGTTGACGTTTGACTTGATAAAGTGGATCAGGTGAATGGACTCGTAAACGCGCTCGCTTCCAGCGGATGTCCGCTTTCTGCAGATAACGATGTATCGAAGTACGAGAAAGGTCGAGATGATGATATTGCTCAAAATAGCGCTTAAGCAAGGCTAAAGACCAATTCTGTGCATGACTGTTGAGCAATGAATAGTCGCTGGGTGGAAGATTTAACACTTCTAGCCAGTCAGCTTGAGTCCATTTAAGTTTTTGTGGCCGTCCGGGAATAGGTTGTGGCGACAAGCCAGCAAACTTCTCAGCTTTAAATGCATGGATGTAAGTTCGAATAGTGGCTTTGTTGAGATGAAACATCTCTGCCAATTCAGAGACAGAATGTCCTTGAGCTGAAAGTTCAATTACTTTTAGTCGAACATATTGGGAAATCTTTTCGGTTCTTCTTAATAGAACTTGAAGTTGTTCCTCATCTTCAGTTGTTAACGTTGTAAATAACATGGTCAACCTCCTTTTTGGAGGAGATTGACACTTATTTCAAAATCTCAAAAGTTCAAAATCTTTTTGGGATTTAACTTAGTACTCTGTAACATTAATTTTCTTAACTTTTATTTGTGGGGTTAATTTTCCCATACCATTTGGCAAAAGTTTTTCGCGCATCGTCAATTGAAAATTGCCAGTCAATCTTGATTTGCATCTTCGATCGTTGTTGAACAAGTGAGAGAAGTTCACTCTCTAACTTTTCAAAAGTTGGAATACGTCGATTAAGACACTGCCTTGCAATCGCGGAAAATTCTATTTCGATCATGTTCAGCCAACTGGCTGACTTGGGTGTAAAGTGAAATTGAAATCTTTGTGACAATCGAAATGCCTCATTAGTAGAAAATACTTCGTAAAATGCACTCTTATCATGAGTGTTGAGATTATCCTGAATCAGATGAATCTTCTCTGCATCAGGGTATAAAGCTGCTAACTCTTTCATGAACAAAGCATATTCTCGCTTTCGACGCTGATGGTAAAGAATTGCTTTTCGCACACCAGTTAAAGGTTCGATCGAGGCTAACAAAGCGCATGATCCAAGTTTCTCATAAGCGTAATGAACTTTTCGAGTCCGCCCTGATTTAACCGGTAGTGGAGAAATCGTATCTCCAATTAAAAAGCAAGGGCGCTCATCGAAGCAGACGACAGGATGTTTGGAATCATATGGTTGTGCATAAAGCCATAGAATTTCTTCTAGCTTTGCAATGAAGATGCTATTGATCTTTCCAATACACCAATAACTTCTTAGGTGCGGTTTTGTTTCGTTTTTTTCAAAAGTCGGCCAACTTCCGTATGCGAAATTGACTCAACATACTCAAGTTCCACCGCTTTATCTGCCAGCAAACGAAGTGACCACTGGCTGTATCCTTCTGGTGGGTCACTACAGGCTAACGCCGTTATCTTGGCACGGCTTAACCCATCAATCAGTGTCGGCCGCCCCGGTTTGGGTTTGTCTTGCAAGACATCTAGGCCTGATTTTCGATACGCTTTGGCCCATTCTGAAACCGTTTGGATAACTACGCCGACAGTTTGGGCAACTGATGTAAATGTTTTGCCTCGATCCAGTTCGAGCAAAGCAATCGCTCGTTTATATTGACGGGTAGAATGATTTCCTGTTGCAATTAAGCTTTCTAGATCTTTGCGATCTGATTCACTGAGATTGATATGTTGTTTGTTCACATCCTCAGTTTAGCTGCTAAGTGTGACCGAAACTATTTATTAGATTTTTAATGTTACAGAGTAGTTAGTTCAGTAACGGCCTGGTTGAGATGAATTGGAAAATTATGCAGTTTTGCATATCTTTCAAAATAATTAGCGATTTCATCTCGCGAGGCGTAACCGTCCGGATCACCTTCCAATGGGAGTCCCGGCATTGCACTGTATGCACGGCTTGTGAATAAGGTTAGTGAGTCGTAACGCTGACGCCAGCTGTCTCCAAGTCGTGCGTTGCTATCCAATAGCAAAAAGGAAAGATTCGTGGGCTGTAAATGGTAAGCTGTTACAAGACCCGCTTGGCCAGCCCCAATAATTAAAACGTCGGTTTCTGTAACAGTCATTTTTACGTTCTCTTCTATGTTTCCCGAATGGTTTAATCAACTTATCGTGTTGGAGCTAAAATTCCGATAAAGTAGCCGTGTACCATTTAGCGTTACCAATATAGATGTACCTACATCAGCCAGAATCGCCATCCACATAGAACCGGTGCCAAGCACAACCATCAGTAGGAAGACAAATTTGATCCCCAATGAAAAGATGATATTCGCCCGTATCGTTTGCATGGCGGCGCGGGACAAACGAACCAAGTAGGGCAAAGCGGTCAATGAATTGCTCATCAGGCTAATATCGGCTGTCTCCATTGCCTGTGCCGTATTCCCAATCGCAATGCCTACATCTGCCGTAGCCAGAGCAGGGGCATCATTGATCCCATCCCCCACCATTGCCACTGAGCCATACATGTCAGCAAGTGAAGCAATGGCTGAAACTTTATCCTCCGGTAAACAGTTCGCTTGAAACTCTGATACCCCCACCTCAGCGGCTACTTGGGCGGCTGTCTGCTCATTATCACCGGTTAGCATCACCAGATGGTCCAAACCTGCCGTTTTTAGCTCAGCTATCGCTGTCTGACTTGATGACCGTACCTCATCTGCTACTGCAATAAAGCCTTGATATTGCTCATCTTGGCTTACTAGCATCGTCGTAAACCCTTGATCATCCATCTGTGTCACCCCATCGCAATACTGTTCATGAGGCATATACTGGTCAAAATACCGATGGCTACCAATAATGACATCATGCCCATCGATCTTACCCCGCACCCCCCGGCCAGTGAGGGACCGTACATTTTCGGCTGACTTTATGCCAGCTACACCAAATACATTCGCTTGCTCCACAAC
>JBCCSO010000613.1:0-3621 GCA_039199965.1 Chloroflexota bacterium
GACCGCTTTCCACGACCATTATTTGTACCGCTATCTTGAGCTCTATTCGGCCGATGAGGCTGAGCAAGCGGCCGCGCGGGCAGAATATGAGCAGTGGCTGCCAATAATTGCAGGAGCTCGCTTGTGTGAGGGGATTACGACACTCGAAGCATGGCTCTTAGAGATGGTTCAGAGAAGCGTAATTTAGAAAACGCCCGTGCCTAGCGAAGAATTAAGGGTAGGAAGATGAGATGTTGATTTTCTTGAGTTTCAACTTCTGATGGATCTTGAGTTGGCTGCGGTGTTTTTGTTGTACTAGACATTTGTGTTGGCGTTGCGGTTTGAGTTGTTTCAAGAGTCGGTATAGTTATTGGAATTGGGGTCTCTGTGTGCACTGGTGTTACGGCAGGTGCTGCTGTCGCAATCGAAGTAGGTGTCATTGTCAAGGTAGCTGCTACAGTGGGGAGCGATGTTGAAGTAGCTGTTGGCGTTGTCGTGGTTGTCGCTGTGGAAGTTGAGTCAGGTGTAACTGTTGGGGTAGTTGTTGAAGTAGGTTGCGGCGTTTCGGTTGGTGTTTCAGTGGGAAGCGGTGTTGATGTAGCTGTTGGGGTGGCTGCCTCCTTCAAAAATAGAGAAATATCATCGACCCAGATGTTGTCTTGAGCGCCTCCAATCACCATGAGCAAATCATACTGCCCTTCAACAAGACTGATTTCAAACGATTCAGTTTGGTTTTGACAGCGGTAACTAGTTGAGAAGCCTCCCTGTGGGTTTGCACGGGGAACTAAAAATATGGCGCGACTGTTTGAGTTTTTTGATTCGTTCCCATGACAATAAAATGTCAGCGTGTAGGTCCCTGCTTGCTCAATTACAATATCTTTTTGGGTAATGGAGTCTATGGCAGCACCGTTTGATGTAGCACCGTCATCTGAAATAAATATGAGGGACCGATCTGATTCAATCTGCCAACCTTCAGTGCCAATGAAATCACCATTTTTGATAAGCCCCGTATCAAGATCGACGTATGCCGCTGATTCTCTGAGTGCTACGTCATCAAGGAAAATTTCTTGGCCAATGAGATAAATGTAATAGGTGCCCGGAACAAGGCTTAAAATTTCTGAAACAAGGGTTTCTGTCCCACAAGCTGGTTGATTTAAAGGTGTACCCACTTTATCAGTTTCATTGTAGAGAATATAAATCAAAGAGGAATACTGATGTTCGGCCGTGCATTTGAAAGATAGTTCATACATGCCGTGTGCGGGGATTATGATATTGTTTTGCTCTAATTCAGAGTCGTCCAGATAAGCTGACCCTGAATCTATAAGGACAGGTGTGTTCCCTAAATCAGACCAATCGGCTAAATTATCGGTAAAGTCCCCATTTTTGATTAAATTGACAGGTTTTAATGCGACATCATCAAGGAAGGCTAATTTGTCATAAAAATCGCCCGGTTGCACTACAGCTGTGTTCATTATTTCGAATGAGTGGAATCCGGCAGGCAATTCTAGCTTAGTGTCAATCTTTCCCTTACAGATAGTTGTAAATTCTTCAGGGCCCATGCGTACCTGCACCTCTACTTCGGCGTTAGATTCTACACAGCTAAAGCTTAGCGTATACTTTCCATCAAACGGTAATTGAATTTGGTCTTGTTGAGAAATTTTCTCCCCGACTGGTAAAAATACAGAACCCGGTGCGACATTGTCAAAAATATCTTCCCAAAAATAGTTGCCTGAGTACATAATAGGCTCAAATAGTGCCCCAGAAAGCTCGTTTGTTTGCCAGCCATCCCAGCCCTGTTGACCTATGAAGTCACCGTTTACAATGTAACCTGTGTCAATATTTTGCTGTTGATTAGAACTTTCAAGGGAAACGTCATCAAATCGGTATATGTGTGGCTCAGAGTATGTACCAAGGGTGATCGTGTAGATTCCTGCTGGCAAATACAAAAATAATGTTGAAACACTATCTGCACACGGCATGAGTCCATGATCGGCGTAAACACCGTTATCGCCATCAACTACGATGAAAAATTCGTCGATACCTGACGCTGCGCTTTCAAGGACTTTGCAGTGGACGGACAGAGTGTAGAAATCGTTCGATGTGACGATTACCCCTTCCTGTATAATAGAACCAGATTCAACTTGAAATGATCCGATTTCAGAGTTGCCTTCTGCAATTAGGAACCCAGACCTGTCATTATCTTGTATGGAGAAGGTTGATCGCCACTCTGATCGGCCGATAAAGTCACCATTTCTAATCAAACCCGTGTCTATATCAACAAAGTTAGTTGAGGTTAGCGAGACATCATCCAATTCGAGTACGCCAGAATTGTGGAAGCTCAAAATGATAGCGAAGTTACCCTGTTCTAAAACCAGCCTTTCTTGAATCTGTCCACCTTCACAGTTTAAGAATTCAGATGTGCTATTTTCGTCACTTGTGACATCTGCTCTGTGAAAATTTACAGAAAGATCAGTGTCTGATAAAGATTCACTGTTACTACAAAATGCAGTCAATTCAAAAATACCATTGTAAGGAACAGAAATTATCTGCATTAGATATGATGGATCAGGTAAAAATACAGAACCAGTATCTGGGTTATAGTAAGTGGGTGAAGGGTCCCCAGAGCTACTTTCCCAACCATCAAGACCCTCATCAAAGCTGCCATTGAAGATCAAATCTGTACTGCTGGCGTCACTTTGTGCTGTTGAATTTGTGATGTGGAAGACTATGAAAGCAAACCCTGTTAGCAGAAGAAAAAATGTGAGAAGGCGTTTGTTCAGCATATTTTAGAACCCTAGTTTTGTAGTGTATGGCGCGCAGAGGCAAGTAGATAGCTATTATAAGCAGTGTTGCTTAATGGAAAACTTTCGCTCTCTTTGTGCTTACTCGCTGGGTTTAAAAAATAGGCTTGTGCTCCACCCCGGCCGGATAATTTTCCAATTGCCGCCTTGTTTCTATCTATCCCATTACTTTGCTCAAATCCTCAAATCTGCTCATAAAACCACCTGACTAATTTGACTGATTGACTGTTTAAGCCAAGCTGAACAATCAACATTTTCATCAACTGTGGTGGGCGTGTTTGTCGAAAAATGTTCTATTTCTTTGAGGGTTGGATTTTGAGTCGCGGGATGGTGGCGCAACAAAGCGATTAGATCATCTCTAAGCTCTATTGATCCTGCCGGTGCTTTGCAATGCTTGGCCCAATCGGTTAATAGCAAAATGATGCCCGCTAGCCACTCTACGACATAAACCGGTGCCTCTAATTGGCTGGCTAGTGCAAGCCCATTTTCCAAATACATCCGCATTTTCTCTTCGTCTTGAAGCTGATCGGCCGCTAACATCCCCTTTTTTAGACTAATCAGTTCATACTGCTTAGACCCTGTTTGGATGGCAAGCGCAAGGCTCTCTTCTGCGATCATTAAGCTGTTTGCGTACTCTTCCAAATAAAACAGCAGCTCCGCCTTATTTTGCAACGCCACTGTTTTGACCGTGTAGAAATCGATCCGCTCACACACCGCAATCGCTTGATTGCAGTAGATAAGCCCTTCATCATACCGATTGGTCAAGATCAGACAGGCACAAATGTTATTGTACATATGGGCCAACGCCCGATCGTCCCCATTTGTTTCCGCTTGCGGGATC
>JBCCSO010000614.1:0-3612 GCA_039199965.1 Chloroflexota bacterium
ATTCGCCAGCCGGTTCGTCGCATTTTCAATCGATCTTGCAATCCTTGTTGGATTCTCAGCTTTTGTCAATTGGGTTGTGATAACCGCAATGGGCTTAGTAGGCATAGATCTACTCGCTCCGCTTGAGGAAGCATCGGCAAATCTCGTTCGAAGCATCATGCTCATTGGCAAGGTTGCACTCGTTATTTTACCTTTATTCCAAATGGGGGCTTACTGGTTCTTCTTCTGGAACATTACTGGCCAAACCATTGGGAAGCGGATCATGGGTGTGCGCGTGGTGCGCGTCGATGGCGGCCGCATGACCACAATTTACACAGTCCGCCGCATTATTATGTATGTTTTGGGGATGGTCCCCCTTTTTCTTGGCTTTTTATGGATACTGTTGGATGACGAGCGGCGCGGTTGGCACGATAAATTTGCAGGCACCTGTGTCATCTACGCGTGGGATGCACGCGAAGTAGATCATCTTCCTAACATTACCCCCCGTCGATTGAAGTGAAATCACTTGGGCTTTGTTTTTCTTTTCCGAAATCAATTGGCGGACATTTGAATGCAGCCTCTAAAACCCCGCATTTTAGAAAGTAATTCAACCATCATTCAGCTCTTTTGCGCTTAACTACCAATCACATCTCGCGCAGCCCGGATGCCGGACTCATATGCCCCATGCACTGTGCCGAAGAAGTGCTTGTGCGTCGCTTCACCCGCGAAGTGCACACATCCTGCGACTGATTCTGCTAACACATCGCGATCTTCTTTTTGTTGACCAACTTTGTTAAACGAATAGCTTCCCTGTGAAAACTCATCGGCCGACCAGCGGGTACGCACGTACGAAATAGGATCGGGCACATCGGGGCCAAACATCTTTTTAAGCGTCTCCACGCAGCCTGTAATCAAGTCTTCGTCATCCATCTGATTGGTGTAGTCCGCCATCGGACCACCGTGATAACAAACTAAAACGGGATCATCGGTGAAGTGAGCAAAGTTCAGCCAAGCGTTATAGAGCGGTGGCTCGTGATTGGACAGGTAATTCAGGCGATGGGGTTCTTTAGGCCAGAAAATCTCAGGAAATTTCAGCGCAATTTTCTCATACCGCCCCATCCCGATCCGATCAATTGCCTCTAATTTGCCAACTGGCAGTTCAGGCTCAAACGTGATGTTGCCCCCTTTTAGAACTCCCAGCGGTACGGTTACAACGACATGATCGGCCGTAAAATGACCCTGATTGGTAGTCACAGTCACACCAGATGCGCCATACTCAATTTTTTGCACGGCCGTACTTGTGCGCACATCCAATCCCTGCAAAATATGGAGCAACACTTTGCGGAAGCCCCCCCCGCACAGCAGATTATCACCGCCCGGCAGCTTGATATAGCCCGTCACCGTCACGTCACTTTCTTCAAGGCTAGCCGCATTTTCATACTGAAAGCGAATATTGCGCGTATACTGGTGCCCTTTCTGAGTCGCATAAGGCTCAGCAGCCGCTTGGTCAATCAGGCCCGTTTCATATAAATCAGCCATCGACTGCACAGATTCGTCTGGCTTCTCCCCCACAATTGAGCCTTGAAGCATTGCCAGTGCCCCATCGTAATTATTGATCCCTTGGGTATATTCGGCCGCGTCGAGCAAAGTGCCATCATCATCAAAAGCCATCACACTATCACCCAGCACATTTTTAAAGTCGGTCCACTTCCACTCTGCACCCGCCTCTTTGGCTAATTTTGTTAGAGGATTGCCGTGTGGCCCGTGAATCCATGAGCCTCCCAAGTCAATAGAGGGCCCCAAAGAGTCATCGGTATGGGTCCGGCCGCCAATGCGGTCCCGCCCCTCTAGAATAATGATCTCATGTCCTGCGTCTGCCAATGTGCGCGCTGCGGCCGCGCCAGAAAAACCCGATCCAATTACGATTATTTTCATCTTTATAGTCTACCCTGAAATAGTAAGGAGAAAAGTATATCACAAAATGACTACACGAATTTTTGTTTTTATTTGACAGTTCAACAAATTGATCTAAACTCATCCCAATGCATTTTCCAAACGAACGTCTTGATTTTGCATTGTATTATTTAATATGACCGATCTCCCTCAACTCAACACCAAACAAAGCACAAAATTCTACCTGTTGGTTCTCTTTGGGGACTACATCCGGCCACGCGGCGGATCAATCTGGATGAGCAAGCTTCTCTACCTGCTAACGCTGCTAGACGTAGGCGAACATACCGGCCGTTCAACTATCAATCGCATGCAGCGGGAGGGGTGGTTTACGGTGGAAAAAGACGGCCGCCAAAGCCGATTTACACTCACCCCCACCGGCACAAGCCTGCTGGGCAGCGGTGACCTACGCCTAAACGACCAGACCATCGAACAGTGGGATGGCAACTGGCACATGGTCACTTACTCACTACCCGAAGAAAAACGAAAAGTGCGCAATGATCTGCGCAAGCAGCTCACGTGGTTGGGATACGGACCGCTGGGTCCCGGGCTATGGATCTCCCCCAACAATCGGTTGAATGAGTTGGAGCAAGCGCTCAAAACGCTTGAAATCACTGACTTAGTTCACATTTTCTCAAGCCGCTATCTGGGCCCCGCAGAAAATTCGGCCCTGATTAACCAAGCATGGGATTTAGAGGACGTATCGGCCGATTATTTGGTATTTAACCAAAGCGTCCAACAAAAGATGGCCGGTTTCAACTCAAAAGATAATCCGTCGGCCGAAGAAGCGTTTCATCATCACTTTCACCTAACAACTCAGCTTTTTCCCATCCTGCAAAAAGATCCCAACCTACCCTTAGACATGCTCCCAATCAATTGGGCGGGAACGATCGGGCGCAAATTGTTTAATCAATTTCGCGATCAGCTCACTCCGATCGTCGACCAGTTTATCGATCAAGTTTTATCTGAAAATTCCTAAGTGAAACACTATAAATTTCTTAAAAACCTGACAGGCTTTAAGCGCTTATTCGCAAGAGATGTGACCTCAAAAACCTGTCAGGTTTAATTGCAATTACTTTTGCGATTGACTTAATTTGGAGATCGTGTGAAATACGAGAATTTAATTATAAAAATCGACTCCGCCGTCGTCGAAATCACGCTCAATCGGCCGGATAGGCACAACGCCCTCACCGCTAACACGGCCAAAGAGATGATGAGCGTCATCAAAATGGTCAGCCGTGACCCCGATCTACGCGCGGTTTTGATCACAGGTGCGGGCAAAGGGTTTTGCGCCGGGCAAGATTTGAAAGAAGCTGAAAAACGACAGGCTGATTTCTCTTTTCGCGCCCATCTCAACGCGACCTATCATCCGCTGGTTCAGGCCATCAGAAAACTAGAAAAACCGGTTATCGCAGCGGTCAATGGTGCTGCGGCTGGGGCTGGCTTGGGCCTAGCTCTGGCCTGTGACCTGCGCTACGCTAGCGAAAAAGCAAAATTTCTGCCAGCCTTTATCGGAATTGGGCTAGCCCCGGACAGCGGGGTTAGTTACTGGCTGCCGCGCCTCATTGGTCCCGCCCGCGCGGCCGAAATGCTATACACCAACGAAAGGCTAAATGGCACACAAGCGGCCGAGCTGGGGCTGGTCAACAAGGTATTCCCGCACGACACCTTTCTAGATGAAGC
>JBCCSO010000615.1:0-3612 GCA_039199965.1 Chloroflexota bacterium
GGCCGATTTCTTCAAAACAGGTGAGGGGCCGCTCGACGAACGCCGCGCTGTGCATGTCGCCATCG
This sequence comes from Chloroflexota bacterium, assembly GCA_039199965.1. Classification (GTDB taxonomy): domain Bacteria; phylum Chloroflexota; class Anaerolineae; order Promineifilales; family Promineifilaceae; genus WTJY01. The sequence continues at coordinate 66 of JBCCSO010000615.1, forward strand.
ACATATTCGCAGAAGCCAAATGGCCCATCCATGCCCCGCTCGACTGCAAGGTGCACTGGGTGTGCTACCGTCCCGACGATGAGGATTACGGCCACCTCTTGATTTTAGAGCATCAAACAGACGAAGGTGTTCCGTTTTGGACCCTGTACGGACACTTGGGAGAAGAAACGCTTGAGCTATGCAAAATGGGTCAAACCGTTAAAGCTGGGGATCAAGTGGGGACGCTGGGCCGGCCGGACGAGAACGGCAACTGGCCCCCTCATTTACACTTCCAACTGATCACGGATCTTCTCCATTTTGGCGACGAGTTCCCCGGTGTGGGGCTCAACTCACAGCTTGCGGTCTGGCAATCGCTCAGCCCTGACCCATCCAGAATGCTGGGGGTGCCTGCCGGAGTCGTAGCCCCAATCTCACGGCCGAAAGAAGCAACTTTGGCGGTGCGCAAAGAAAAAATCGGCCGCAATCTCTCCATCGGCTATAAAAACCACCTCAAAATTGTGCGCGGCTGGAAGCAGTATTTATGGGATGATCGCGCCCAAAAGTATCTGGATGCGTACAACAACGTGCCGCATGTGGGTCATGCCCATCCGGCCGTGGTCGCGGCCGGGCAGCGGCAAATGGAAATCCTCAACACCAACACGCGCTATCTAAACGACCTACTGAATGAGTATGCTGAACGGCTCACCGCTACTCTGCCGGACCCATTGAGCGTCTGCTTCTTCGTTAACTCTGCCAGCGAAGCCAATGACTTGGCCATCCGGTTAATGAAGGCTTACACCGGCCAAAAGGATATGATCGTGCTCGACGCCGCTTACCACGGCCACACCAACACGCTCATCGACATCAGCCCGTACAAACATGATGGCCCCGGAGGCACAGGGGCGCCTGATTGGGTGCATACTGCCAGCATCGCTGACACCTATCGCGGCCTCTACAAAGCTGATAATCCTCAGGCTGGGATAAAATATGCGGCCGATGTGCAAACACAAATCGAAAGAATTCAGGGGATGGGGCGCGGCTTGGGCGGCTTTATCGCAGAAACCTGTCCCAGCGTGGGGGGGCAAATCATTTTCCCCGATGGCTATCTAAAAGCGGTTTATCAGCACGTCAAAACGGCCGGTGGAGTCACTATGGCTGATGAAGTGCAAACCGGTTACGGCCGGACCGGTTCCCATTTCTACGCCTTTGAGCAGCAGGATGTGATCCCTGACATGGTGATTTTGGGCAAGCCCATCGGCAATGGGCATCCGATTGGGGCGCTGGTGACAACTTCAGAAATTGCGGATGCCTTCAACAACGGCATGGAGTTTTTCAGCACGTTTGGCGGTAACACCGTCTCTTGTGCAACAGGGATCGCTGTGTTGGATGTGGTACAGCAAGAAAACCTGATGGCCCACGCCAATCAGGTAGGCAGTCATTTGCTTGCCGGTTTAAAGGAGCTTGTGGGCAAATATGACATTGTCGGTGATGCACGTGGATCGGGCTTGTTCTTGGGTCTGGAGCTGGTCCGTGATCGTGACACGCTGGAACCGGCCGCTGCTGAGGCATCTTTTATCAGCAACATGATGCGCGAACACGGCATTCTGATGGGGACCGATGGACCGTATCACAATGTGATCAAAATCCGGCCGCCGATGCCGTTTGATATGAGCAATGCTGATTTTCTACTTGAAACGATAGATAAAGTCTTAAAAGAGAACTTCTAGAATGACTAAATTAGAATAATTATTCGTTCGGGAGAATCACGTTTTATCGACAAAAAGTACTTCTCTCTTTAGTAGAAACCTTCGGTGGTGAACTTGCTAAAGCAGATTGTAACTATACAGGTACCTCATCTGTGATGTAACTGATAAGCATGGACGAAATTCAGCAACCTCGAGAAGAAAATAAAGCTTTGAGAGAGCGTGCCGCTATTCTTGAAGAGCAGGTCAAGGAAGAGCAGGTCAAGAAGTTGTTTGAAAAATTAGGCCAAAATAGCCGCAACTCAAACTGGACGTCAAGTCAGGATAAAACCCGCAAGAAAAAGCCGAAAACAAAGAGTTTGTGTCAAAAAAGTGACCGCAAAGCCGGTGGTTAAAAAGGGCATAAAGGTCACACCTTGTCGTTTAAAGTAGAGCCAGATGAGGTCACCATCCATCGTCCAACCCGCTGCCCTCATTGTGACGAGAAATTGTCAGGCAACACTGAGGCAGTAGGAGAAGGTACCCAAAAACGGCAAGTGCTCGATTTATCCCCACTTGAATTTATAATGACAGAATATCAGTTTGAAACGGTCACCTGTGCTCATTGCGATCAAGTGACCTCGCGAGAATTCCCAGAAAATGTAATCCAGCCGGTTCAATATGGGAACCAAATCAAGAAACTCAGTGTCTATTTGTAAAGCAAGCAATTTGTCCTATATGAACGCTGTCGGCAGATGCTGACTGATTTATTTGGTTCATCGATTTCGACGGGGACATTACAGAATTTTTTCAAGCTGGCGTCGGCTAAAACAGAACTGATCATCTCTCAAATAAAGGGTGATATTCTATAAGCAAAGGTGGCCTATGCAGATGAGACCGGTTTTTACATCAACAAGCAACGAGTCTGGCTTCAAACCGTGAGCACGCCAGAACCCAGCTACTTTGAACCGCATCAAAATCGTGGGGTCAAAGCCACAGATGCAATTGACATTCTGCTAAAATACAAGGGAATATTTGTTCATGATGCTTGGGCCACTTATTTTAAGTACAACCAAGTGAATCATGCTTTGCGCAATGTTCATCATCTACGGGATTTAAACGGAGTCATTGAAAACAACGACCAACAATGGGCACTTTTGATGAAATCTGCGCCTGTGTCAGCTGAACAATTGGTCGTAGAAGCTTATTTGGCTGGATATGATGAGCTGACACCAGAGGTAACGAGACGGATCGAACAAATGTATGCGGCGATCATTGAGATAGGAATTAGTAAAAACCCTTGGGAAATACTGCCGCCTCATTTAAAAAGAAGGGGACGTTACAAAAAGAGTAAAGCACGTAATTTAGTTGAACGATTTGAACATGATCAAGATGCTATTTTACGCTCCGTCCATGATGTTAAAGTACCGTTTGATAATAACTTGGCTGAACGAAATATTCAGATGATGAAAGTTCAGCAGAATATATCAGGCTGCTTTCGAAGTTGTGCTGGGGCTAGACAATTTTGTCAGCTTCGGTCATACGCCTCAGCTTTGCGCAAACAGGGTTTAAACGTGTGGCAGGCACTTGGTGTACTGTTTGAAGGTAACCTCTTGATGTCTGTGACCATACCTGTATGGTTACAACAGTTAATCTTATTGGAGTAATTAGTGTACCGTGGAGCAAGTAAATTAGTCTTTATAATTTCTGCTCCACCCGATATTGACGTGCTAATTTTCGTTCAATTGATGACTTTGAGTAAACGATGGTTGATATTCACTGATTTGGTGAGTAAACGTCAAGCAAAACTGGACACTAAGCTACTGACCGACTAAATTACTGCTTATGCCCTCCCAACAAAACATACGCTGGGGATTAATCATCAC
>JBCCSO010000616.1:0-3608 GCA_039199965.1 Chloroflexota bacterium
GGCGCAGGCACAACCCGCCACAGAAAAACAAGCAATCCCACCGCCAACGCACCTAAAATGACATAGCCAACAATCTGCATTATCTTTTCTCGGGAATAATCACTCAACATTTTACTGCCTAATTTAGCCTCATATGCGCAGCATATATGTTTGTACTTGTAGAGGCTACGTCATCTCAAAAGAGATGGCTCGCCCAGAACAAACAATATAACATCTTGGGGGCGAGCCATTTTTGCAAACAATTGAAACGGCCGTTTATCTTGGAACGGGTTCATCAAACTGCCCCTGATTTATGCGACGCAATGTACCCTCAATCTCTTTCTGGTTTTCTTCGGCCGGATTTTGTTCATACAGCTCTTCAATACGTAGTCCAACAACGTTTGGAATAGGCTTGCCTGCTTGTTTGAGTGCCTCTAACCTAGCCCAGACCGCCTGCTTCTTACGTACCTGATGGGGTTGAAAGGCGTCCATTTCCCGTGGGGTGAGCGATTGGTCCAAAACCAGATAGCCATCACGCACGGCCGCTTTTACCAGCTCAGCCCCACGCTGTGTCCGGGCCAAAACCCCATTAAAACCAGCATCTTCACCTACAGGACCGCCGCCCGGCCACACGTCAGAAGCTGCAATATCGGCCGCTTCGCCAATGGCGTCCGCACATATTTTGCAGCGATACTGAATCTGCCACTTCCCCTCATCTTCCCACAGATCGTTGTAGGTCAGCTCAAACGCTCGACCGTCTTTTGTTTCAATGCGAGTTTTGCCCGGATTGCCAAAGCCGCGATAGCGGAACAGAGACAGTTCGTCTTCTTCAAGCTGAAAATCTTCAATCACAAATTGGGATTTTGATAGCTCAGACGCACCGCCGCACACAAGCGTCAGCAGATATCGGCAATACTCATTAACGCGTTCATCCCGTCGCGCCAGATTGCGCACGGCCGTGACATCACACGGTTTAGCGATAAACGCAAACGGCTGCCTCCGGTCAAGCAGCTGCAAAAAATGTTTAAGCGGCGCGGCCGGTCCATAGCGCGACCCGGCCGCTTTGAGCACATCCTCTTTGGTGAAGCTCAGATGGGGCTTGGTCCGCATCGGCCGCTTAGGGTCAGCCGCTACGTGAGCCACAAAATCGACCCGGCCGCTTTCCAGCAAATAAATAGCAAGCGCGGTTAAAACCCCGCCAGTTGACCCTCGAAAACGGATGTCTGGATCGGCCGCGTATCCGCGATCAATCTGGATGACCGGCCCCCAGATTTCGTCAACCGTGGTATCAGGGGTGATTTCTGGCTCAGGCAGTCCGTGAATTTGAGTGCCGGGGCAGGTTTGCAGGATATTGTGGAGCACACCGTTGGACAGTTCAGTTTTGACCAGTGGCCGTTCACGACCTTCTGGGGTCATCACCAATTCAAGCTGATCCTTTCCGGCCAAGCTTTCACACAGCCCGCAGCCGATGCACAGCCCGTTGGCCGTAATGTCGTTCACAGATGCTTTAATCATGAAAATCTAAGTAGATCACAGAAAGTTTTTGACTTTAGACATGACAGGTTTCGCAGGCTCTACCTCTGGTAACAATGCTACTAAAACCTGTCAGGTCTTTTGAGAACATTTCGTGATCTACTTAATTGTTCAGCCGGTTCCTTATCGCCAGTGAGCTGAAGCTCATCGGCTAGGTTCAGGCCGAAGGCTGCCGTTCTTAGCAGGAGGGTTTAACCTCTTGCTGTTGCGGAATAAATACGAAAATTCCCTCTCACAATAAATGCCGTCGCGTCTCATTGATATGCTTTTTCAAGTAGTACGTAAACGGCGTGCCACCGGTTCCGACCCCTTCTTCAGCTTTGGCCGGTTTCAAAATATACAAAGCCGCATATTCAATATGGCGGATCCGAAACTGACCCAGCTTATCAACCGCATAGTTGTATGCATCAATCAAGTTTTGCTTTCCGGCTTTGACCACCGCCTCCCGCACAGACGCCCCTTTTTGTAACGCGTAGATCAAATTGCGGTCGCTGGGCGGCATGTAGTCAAACATCTCGATCAGATACACGCGCATCTCGTCCCGTTCATGCTGAATACCCAGCGCGGCGTCAATGGCAGGCACAATGCTGCTTTGGGCTCCAGTTTCCCCCCTTAGCTGCACCGGCCGACCACCGTAAGCCTCAACGCCTTCATACAGCATCCCATTGGGGAACATGTCGTTGTCTTTCCAACCAAACATAAACGGCCGCACCCGATGAAAATAGATGTACGGATCGCAACGTTCTTGCATGCGACCCAAAATATCAAACATCTTTTGCAGAGTACCTCCTATCGTGGTGAGATGGCGCTCAACGGCCGGCCAGTCTTCATTTTCGGCCGCTTGCTGCAGAGGCTGTAATGCCTGCACCGCTGGGGCTGCGGCCGCCTCGATCTCAATATGCAGCGTCACAAACCACTCCTCATCCATCCCCCCCGCAAAATTTTGCAGCAGCGTCAGGTTTTCGGCCGTAATTGGGCCGCTGGGGTCAATGCGTCGCCAATTGACCAGCGCTTGGATCGCGTAAGACAAAATCGGTGGCACCCCAGCCTGTTCAGCCACAATGTGAAACGGCACAGCCAAATTTGCCGGGATCTTATCAACCGGCTCACCGTGTGTTCCGAGCACATACAAGCTGGTGATGTACCCTAACAGGTTAACCGCGCGCCACAGTTCAGCGTTGGTTGATAGCGCTTCAACAGGGAAAGGAGGCAGCTCTCGCACCGTCGGCCGCAGATGACGGCTGAGCACTAGCTTGCGCAAGTCTGCACCCAGTGCCTCCCAATCGGCACAGGCGACCGGGAGCGTGATAAGCGGGTCTTCTTCTGGCAAAAAGCCACGGGAAAATTGTTTTTGGTTCATGGTGGGATGATAAGATGATAAAATGAAAGTTGATGAAATGATAACCCCCATCCTATCAACTTTCATCTCATCAACTAAGTTTTTTTTGAAATTGCTCGCGTCCGGCCGCATAAGCGTCACCACCGTGGCTATCGTTTACGACAATCACTGGTAAATCTTCAACCAGCAAACGACGAATCGCCTCAGTTCCCAAGTCAGGGTACGCCACTACCTCGGCCGATTTAACCTGCCGCGCTAGCAAAGCCGCCGCCCCGCCCACGGCCGCAAAATAAACCGCGCTGTGAGCAACCAATCCCTGCTTAACCTCATCGTTCCGGTACCCTTTGCCGATAAAGCCTTTTACCCCAAATTCTAAAAGCGGCAGCGTGTACGGGTCCATCCGGCCGCTGGTCGTGGGTCCGGCTGGACCAAGCGGAACACCCGGCTTGCCGGGGGCAGGTCCAACATAGTAAATCAGCTCATTTTCCAGCAGGATTGGGGGCGGCTCACCATACGCAATTGCTTCTATCAAGCGTTTATGAGCCGCATCACGGGCAGTTAATAATGAGCTGATTTACTATGGGGGACCTGCCCCCGGCAAGCCGGGTGTTCCGCTTGGTCCAGCCGGACCCACGACCAGTGGCCGAATGGACCCGTACACTCTCCCGCTTTTAGAGCTGGGAGTGAAAGGCTTTATCGGCAAAGGGTATCGAAATGATGAGGTCAAGCAGGGATTGGTTGAGCACAGGGCGGTTTA
>JBCCSO010000617.1:0-3606 GCA_039199965.1 Chloroflexota bacterium
GCTGAAGCTAATTCAAAAGCGTCTTGACCATTTGATTTATAAACATACCAATTGCCGCTACCTTCATAAAAAAGTAAATCATCTAATCCATCACCAGTAAAGTCTCCTGTAAATGCATCAGAAATACTTTGACCCGACATGCTCCATACTGAGCAAGTAAAGGTTCGGCCCGGTTGTGATCTACAGACTCGCCATCCCCCACCGCTCTCAGAGAAAACATCAGACCCTAGTTGACCATCAGCGTTGCCAACAACAAAGTTACTTGGCAGAGGCGCAACATCATAATGATCTTTACAAGAGAAGCTGCTCCCAGTTGAATAACAAACTTCAAGAATTAGGTTGAATCCAATGATTTTGTGTCGCGCAATATCATCGAATCCATCTCCATCAAAATCAGCAACGACATTATTTGTTTGTGTTCCAGCATGGCCGCTCCATGTGCCTGCATCAGCAAATCCACTGCCTGTTGACACCAATACCCGCCATTTGCCATCACCATGATTAGCAGGCTCAGCATATTTCAATAAGTCATCACGCCCATCTCCGTTAAAGTCACCTACAAAGTTGTTTGTCGGTCCGCCATTATGAGCTGGCCAAGTTGGATCTAGAGTCGTAAATGTTTCATTTCCGTTATTTAAATGTACGCGCCAGTCATTTTGTTCAGGGGTTGCATCTGCATACTTGATAAAATCATCAAGTCCATCTCCGTTGAAGTCACCAATAAAGGTACCGTTGTTGTTATTTGTTGCAGCCCAGAATGGTCCACTGCAGTCGAACTGTATGCCGGTAGATAGACATCCATGCCACAGATTTTGAGATGAGTAACCCATAATATCTATTCGGCCATCATTGTTCATGTCACCCAACAGATTATTGAAGGTCCCGCCCAAGTGCCCGGTCCATTGACCATTAAAGGCGGGTTGGAACCCATTGTGCCCTTCCCATTCCCCTGTGCCTTGGCCGTTAAAGCTAAAGTTATCGCTCAGAGATTGCCAATCAAATGTGGTGGGAGCGAAACAGCTTCCGTCTGTGCCGCATTCTGTAATCGATACAAGCCGAGAACGGCCGGTACCAGTTGCATATTCGTAAGCTAAATCATAGCTGCGTACAGTGAGCTCATTATTACTTGGTCCATAAACGCTCTCAACCCGTTTCAACCTTTTAGTAGATTTTATGAGCGACCCTCCTAAATAAGATGTAGAAACATCTGGACGATCTTCGTATTCAAAGTATATCTTTGCTTCAGGGGTTAAGCTTTGGCTAACATTGCCCGTATACCAGATAAAGTCAGGGCGGAACTCTGTGTGATTCGATTCTTCTTGGTAAAAGACGGTAAAGTAGTTGCCCAACGTATCTTTGACTTGATGAACGGCCCAGATATATGCATCAGGACGGCCGTGCGCTTCAATCCGAGAATTAGGGGTTCGGCCCATTTCGTAAGTTAATCCCGCTTTTGTTTCGATGCTAAACCATTCTGGCCCATTTCCGGCCTGCCCGTGCGAAATAATGCGGCTAAATGTATCGTGTTCGGTCCTATATTCAGTCCCATTGGCGCCATAGGTACCTGAAATAGCAACAAGACGTTCACCATTTAGGCAATATCGATCATTAGAATCAAAATCTACACCGTCAATGAATCCGTCTTGGGCCAAAGTGGCTGGACAACGCACAATATTAGTTAATCCAGATAGGCTCCAGCCAACGCCCATCAAACCATTCCCCCCTTGGCTGTTGTAAGCAAAGCTTAGGTTTGGCTGCATACCGGCCGTACCTGGTGAAATTGCAATAGGGATTGAGTAGCTGGCAGCCCCCACTTCATTAACAGAAAAGTTACCGGCCGTGTAACCTGAGGGGGTTCCCGAAATTGGGGTAATGTCATCAATGGCTACCGTAGACAGGGTCCATGTCGTGCTAAGATCATTGAGATAAATGTCGGTTGAGATCTGTAACCCTGTATTAAGTGGTGTATCTGTTTTTAAAGTAATGAGATCTCCACTTACAACAGGAATAGATTGCAAGTTACTATCAACCCCGTTTTTGCTTATTGAAAAGTTTGTGTTGTCAATAGTTAGCAGACCATCTTCTTGAATAACGATACTATTTGAAGAATAAGTTGTATCTGGAAGTGCAAATTCAAGGTCTATAAAGTTGAAGCTCGATAGAGCTTGTCCATAGCGCGAGATAGTGAAATCCCATTCAAAATCGTCACAACTATCATTATCTTCAGGGCCAGCTGCCACGTAAATTGTGTCGTTAACTGCTAACTCACCCAGCTCAATATCAAAAATAGTCCCAGAACCATTTGCATAGAACCGTTGAAGCAAAAGTTCATTATTTTTGTATACCCTAATTTCTCCATCATCCCCACATCCTGAACTGATGTTATTAATATAGCTATTTTCGAGGATATAGGTTCCAGCCTCATCAACTTGACAGGCTGCAATAGCAAATCGATCAACGATTGCACCATTCGCAGTTGAGGCTCCGGGATGCCCCCCAGTTGCATTCAAATGCCCCCATGTCATGTGAGTGTTATCTGGTAATCCTGCTACTCCATCAGAATCATATCGAACAGTGCTATCCCACAGTAGGGCCTGATAATTTGAATCGTCCCCCATCTCTCCGTTTGCGTTCCACAAATACTCCCAGCAACCCGTTGGGACTCCACCTTGAAATTCAGCCCGATAATTTGCAACAACTGTCTTTCCAAAGGTCGGAGGGGTAGAAGCGTTGCAAAACGCGTTCTGGATACCAACATTACACTGAGCAATTAAAAGAGCATCTGCCCCGTCACACACCTGATCATTATTCGTATCACAATCTGAAATATTTAAATTTATTGATGGATTAAACTCTTCGCATGAATTGACACTTGTCTTTAGGTCAACTTCATATTGCAAAATAAACAAGACATCCGTCGAATCTTGAATATCGTCGCAGTTGACATCTCCGATCACATTTTGCTGTTGATTAAAATTCAACAACCTTGGTGAAGCAATAATCTCTTGAGGAGTGGAAAGCACCAGATAGTGTTGTGCAAAAGTCTCCTCATTAATAAATGTTAACCATGAAAAGAGAAAAAATAGTGTAAGGGCAAATTTATGTAAACGTATTGAGATCATGTGTTGTTTTGAGCGTTCGAAAAAGCTGAGATAGTTGAATACAAAACGGCTATGTTTAGAAACTATCAGGAGGAGTTATCTAGTTGTAGCTCTAAAATGTCTGCACACACTGGCTTTTTAGGGTGCCCCAATTAGGTGTTATGTATGGCTTGTTAGAAGGCATTGGATATGAGTCATGCAGTGTTTTTTCAGTATCTCCCTTTTCAGTTTGAAATGCAACCTCTTGTTTTGATTTAATAAAGATTTGCAGTTATTAAACTCAATAGTTTGCGGAAACGAGGATGGCTAAGCGAGGCTCCCCCCATGCAGAACGGGGGCTAAATCTAACGTCTTGCAGACAGATCAGGTGATTTCAGCCAGAATTTTTCCTTCTACCGTGAGGAAAAGGTGAATAGTGGGTACAAAATCATTTTTCTAGGTATGCACACCCCTCAATTATCTTGGCAAAAATTGCAGGTCAACAAAAGCCGTTTGCAATAGCCAA
>JBCCSO010000618.1:0-3595 GCA_039199965.1 Chloroflexota bacterium
ATTGGGGCGGGCGCGGCCGGGATGTCGGCCGCGTACCTGCTCAATCAGCGGGGTATTGACGTTGAGGTTCTAGAAGCGAACAGTGTGCACGGGGGGCGGGTTCGGGTCAACAAAACCTTCACCGATTTCCCAATTTCTCTGGGAGGAGAATGGCTTCATGCGGATACTTCCACTCTGGATTCGATTGTGAATGACAACTCAGTCGAAATTGGGATTGAGATGGCCGGGTACGATTCATCAAATACGAGAGGCTATTATCAGGATGGGGTCTATTCAACTGAGCCCAGCGTTGGGGACAACGACACAAAGTTTGTTGGGTCATCTTGGTTTGACTTTTATGATCAATACATCGTGCCTAGCATTCAAGACAAGATGCGCTATGGGGTTGAAATTACTGACATTGACTACAGCAATACCCAAGTTCAGGTAACGGATAAAGCCGGAAATAGCTATGCGGCCGACCGGGTGATCATCACCATCCCTCTAAAAATTTTACAGGATGGAGATGTTAGTTTTTCACCCAGACTGCCTTTTATGAAACGCCGGGCAATCGAGTCTGCGGTTGTTTGGAGCGGGTTTAAAGCTTTTTTTGAATTTACAGAGAAATTCTTTCCGGCCGTGATTACCTTTCCTGATACGAGCACAGATGTCCAACACTGGCTTTTCTATGATGCTTCGCACGGGCAGAACACTGATCGGCCGATTACGATTTCATTGAACCAACAGCATAGCGAAGCCTGCCTAAGTGTGCATGACAGTGGTGAAGGAATTGCACCTGAACACCTGCCTCATCTATTTGATCGCTTTTATCGTGTTGATGGATCGCGCAGCCGGGGCAGCGGGGGCTCCGGATTGGGCTTGGCTATTGCTAAAGCGATTGTAGAGGCCCACAAGGGACATATCAGTGTGTTTAGCGCTGGGCCTGCTCAGGGGAGCACATTTACAATCCGCTTGCCATCTAAATAACTTCTAAATAAAAGACTAAAAACATCCCAATCCTGTGCGAACAATTTCCTAACAAGTTGGGGATATTCTTCTGTCATCAAACAACGCGGCCGGTTAATCAACAACAGATCGGCCGCATCAAAAACAGAAATTATTCAATTTATTAGGAGATTTATAATAATGAACAACAAATGGTTTAACATGGGAATGGGCGCATTGGTTGCCCTAACAGTAGGTGGAGGCATTCTCACTTACAACAGCGTAAGCGCTGACGAAGGTTTTGGATCAAACATCGTTTCGGCCGTCATTGACGGTGACGGTGATATCGAAAGAGGTCGTGGACCACGTGATGGAAACGGCCGCGGACGGAATGGCAACAACGCAGAATTCTTAGCCGCTGAGTTGGGTGTCACCGTAGAAGATCTAGATGCGGCTCGTGACGCAGCTCAAGAAGCCTCAACGGAAGAGACAACGCGTGAAGAGCGCCAAGAGCTTTTCGCTAGCGAACTTGGCATCACCGTAGCAGAGTTAGAAACTGCCCGCGAAGCTGCTGAAGATGCAGCCCTTGCAGAAGCTTTGGCCAACGGCGACATCACTCAAGAGCAGTTTGACACCATTGAAGCAAAAGAGATTTTTAGCGACCTGTTCGATAAAAAAGAAGCGATGGCTGACGCACTGGGCGTGACCGTCGAAGAACTTGAAGACGGAGACAAAGCTGAGCTGTTGGAAAGTGCGGGCATCACTCGGGAAGAGCTGAAAGCGGCCGTTGAGGAAGCAAAAGCTGACGCTTTGGAAGCCGCAGTTGAAAGCGGTGACTTGACCGCCGAGCAAGCTGAACTGATCGAGAACGCTCCTGAGCGCGGCCGGAACGGCGGTGGACGCGGAAACGGCGGCCGTGGTAACGGTCAAAATGGTAGACCGGCCGGAGGTGATGCTGCTGACGCATAATCGAATAAGATAATCACACAGTCATATCACAAGCCCCTTGGGAAAGTAATTCCAAGGGGCTTTTTATCTTTTTAAACCTATCAGGTCCCGCCCATCTTGCAGTAGCATATGAAGAAAGTTGTTCTATGAAGTGAACTGAGATCGTTATTCGGTCGTAGATGGGTGCTGTCATGTGTTTTTGGGGTTTGTTCTCATACAGCACTGGCTCATCGATTAAAATAGCCAGCCTGTCTCATCACTGCCGCAGATTTGATTGATTTCGGCCGCATTGGGCAGATGAGCATAGTTTTTGATGGTGTTTATTTTGGCCTGATCAACGGACAAATGGGGCTCCATATCGGCTGAAAAGAATGGCTCTAAATCAAGAAAGTGCCATATCCTGTTTAAAAGCGACTGCTGTTTTTGATGTGTAGTAAAGTACAGCTCTTCATAGCTCAGATCGAACACACGTCCGGTCGCCAACTGATCTAGGCTTTGCTTAAAGTCACTCAAATGTTGCTTTAGGGTCGTTACACGCTGATGCACATCTTTTGGATCAAGAGACTTGAGCTGTTTGAAGTATTCTTCGACCGGTTTTTCTGCATCCCAAATTTGCCAAAGCAGATTTTGATGGGCAATGAGGACGGAGACGACCGCCTGCAGCAAATTTTTGCGCTGAAGGAAAATGAACCGGTTTGAGCCATCCTTGAAAATGTGGTGTAGAAGCTCCTCTGGAAGCTGATAGTCTAGCAGTTTAAACCCGTTGTGGGCGGTAGTAATCCTTTCAAGCTGGGTGTCCAGTGATGGAATGTCGTGCACCAAACTCCGATAATCTATGTATCCCGGCTCCCAATGAGCGCGATTTTCATTAAACGGCTCCTCCATCAAGTTAAGTTTAGGGTGGAGATTGAGGGCATGAAACAGGCTGGTGCTACCACTGCGAGCGTGGGCAAAGATGATCGCCCGCTTATCGCTTAACGATTTCATCTTTATTTTTTGCCCATATGTTGTGCACGACCTCCTCTAGCTCGATTGGATAGTCGAATCCGTGCCTTTCAGCCAGCGTTCGGCCAATTTGTGCCATTTCGCTCCGTATTGCCTCGATGGCGGCAACGGTCTCAGTTGGATTGCGCGTGGGCATGCCCAAAATGTCATGCTGCTGTTGGGTAAGCTTGCCGTTTAGCTCTTTGTGTAGTTTGTCGAGCACGTGCAAAGTCGGTCGACTGCCGATGTCTTTACCCACAAAAAACATCATCCATCCTCGCAGAAGGGCCAGTCGTTCTAGGTACAAACCCACAAAGTCAGAATAATCATACTGGCGCGCAATCGCTTTCATCTCTTTGAAGGTAGTGATCCAATAATCAACCAAGAAACGTCTGGCCGTGGCACCATCAATTTCTTGTATGAGCGGCGCGGCCGGCCGTGAAAAGCCTTCAAGCTTTTTCTGAAAGTCCGCATCACGACAGAAAATGACTGTTATCGTGGGCTCAAAATTATCTCTGGCTGTGTCTTGCACAAAAAAATCGAGGATAGCCCCATCACTCAAGATCATATGGTGCAGCAGAGCCTGCTCCCCGAAGCGCATTAGGGTGCTGCCGCTGGGCATAATCGGCAGGTAGCGATCCCAATCGGGGTCGGTCCAATCGCCCAAAGTGGCCGGTTCAACCGCAAGCCGCAGGTCAACATCGCTGAAGTCATCCCCAGTGCCAGAGGCAAGGCTGCC
>JBCCSO010000619.1:0-3593 GCA_039199965.1 Chloroflexota bacterium
CTTTCATCAAATCCACTAGGATGTATGTTGAGCCCACAGATATCGTTTTAAAAAAATCAACTACCAAAACGTCAGGACTTTGGCTGAAGAACAAACACAACCCATCACTTTTGCACAAGCAGTTGGAATATTTTTCGCAATTTTCGCCTTGGTCGCGGCTGTTGCCCTCATGCTGTTCTGGCCGTGGCTGACAGACAATCGATTAGGCGGTGAGCCTGCAAATTCCTATAGTCATTTAGGCCCCGGCCGATCTCAACTGTATAGGATAACGTCGGCCGATGGCACTCACATCGGATGGGAAAGCCAAAATATAGCGGACCTACCCATCGCCTACATCATCAGCCTCATTAGCGAAGATATTTATTTGCCGATTGGGGAACTGCTTGGCTTCGATGTCGGTGCCGCGAGCCTCTCACGTAATTTCAATATTCGGACCGTTAACTTTGTTAAAAAAGTGGTCATTGAGATGGACCCAGCCGGTTACAAAACCGCCCGTACCAGTCAAATCTACATCCGAACAGAAAAAGGGGAGCATTTGCTGGCAGAGTTTGGTGAACAGACTGAAACGGTGTCGTCATACACTCCACCTATCCTTGAATGGCCTCCAGATCTAGACAGGGCCTCATTTTCATCAGAAACAATTGGGATCTACCGTAGGAGAAATACAGTTTTCGAAAGTGAAGTCAATATTTATCCAGCAGTAGATGTGCCTGAGCGATGGGTTTCGTACAGTCCCTGTGTCAGCGTCACCCGAAAAGGCTCCGGTATTGCCAACTATGAGATCAGTGGTATTTCGGCCGTTGAGCAGACCTACTGTACCGGCATCGGCCTAGTCTCAGAAACGCGGTTTGATGTGCAAGACCAGATCGTGGCTGTTTTAGAGATGGTGTCCACCACGGCGGCCGACGTTTTGCAAAATCCAATCGATACATTTGACCATAGCGCAAGTTTGGATCAACCAACTGCTTTGCAGGTTGATCTTGAAGAGTGGGAGGTTCAGACACACAGCGAGCTGGTATGGCTTAACTTTGCTGAAGCCCCCAGCCAGCCACCAACCCACCTGCCAACTGAGTCACCGTTTGTGATTTCTAGCCGTAAATCGGGAGTGATGACCGCCATTGATGCAGAAACGGCCGAAGTGGTATGGACATTTGACAGCGGAAACACCAATCATGGGCAAATAGGCATCAACCCATACAATGGTCTGCTCTACTTTGGTTCGATCAATAAAAAACTGATGGTGGTAACACAGCACGGGGCGTTTGTAGACGCTTTCCAAACGCGGGACAGTGTGGTGTCTAGGCCGGTCTTTGGCCCCAGTACGGTCTGGTTTGGGAGCGAAGATGGCCGGATATTTTGTGCCCCGCATAGCTTAGACCCTGCTCAAACAGATGTGTTTGATGCGGGTAACGCAGTGGTTTCGTCTCCCGTTTTATTGGGGAGCACGGCCGTATTTGGCACAGACGGCGGGCAGCTTGTGGCCGTAAATACTGCTTGTGAGCCGGTGTGGGAGCAGGTAGTGGATGGCCCTATCGATGCCCCTTTAACCGCAAACGCCGCTGGCACCGTGTTTTTTGCAGGTCATAGTCAGATTGGTGCGATTGACGGCCGGACGGGCGAAATGATGTGGTCGAATGAAGTGGCGTCTGCGTTCCGCTTTGAACCGGTTTTGGCACAAGGGTTGGTTTTGGCCAATGACCAGGCGGGGGTGCTACACGCTTATGACCAGACCAATGGGCAGTTAGCTTGGAGTCGCGGTGATGAAGAGTTTGTTGGTCGGCCGCTGGTCATTGGCAACCAGCTCCTGAGCAATTTAACCAACAATCAGCTAGGGCTTTTTAACCTTGATGGTCAGCTTATTAAAACTTGGCCCGTCAGCGTCAGCCAAGCTGAGCAAGCAGATGAAATTAATGTAGCAAACGACCTTGTGTTTAGTCCGATTGTAGTTGACGATAAGATTTACACTTTAAATAAGGCTGGGTTTGTATTTGAGCTGGCCGCTCCATAAGGCTGTTTTCAAAAAATAATTGTTGGGAAAAGGGTTTTGAAAACGGCTGCTGGGCGATTTCAAAACGTACAAAATGGGTGATTTAATTTTGTAAATCGCCTAAAAAGAATAATGCAGGCAGAACAAAAAACCGTTTGGAATCGCATACGAGACATCTTGCTGGCCCCATTTGAAGGGATCAACCGCTTTATACTAAGCGACGTGCGCGAGGGGCGTTTGTCACTGGCCGGTATGAGCCATTCGGTCAAATCAATTGTGTATATCGGTTTTATTGTGCTTTTAATTGCCAATGTCATGATCTTGACTGGCGACCCTTTCCGGCAAAGCTCAACCCTTTTGGCCATTGATAATCCTGATGGTCTTTTGCGTGGGGTTAATCTGCCCAGCTTGGCTTTTCCTTTTACCCTATTTTTGATTGTGCTGGCGTGGGGGTTTTTTCTGTCTGGTACGATTCGTGCCGCTCGCTGGATCAAGTGGAGTGTTCTCGTTGTTTTTTACATCTTCCTCGTCCCGCAGTGGGGTGTAAGCGTGTTGTCTTTGGGGCTCAATCTTTCAATCGGCCGGGTATTGATGGCGGTTTGCTCTACGCTTGGCTTGATTGTCATACTTGTTTATAGCTTTGCCGCCCGCTGGGTAAAACAGCCTCGCCCCGCCATGGATTTCTGCGTGATGTTTGTATGCAGCGGCTTTGCGCTTAATGTGCTGCAGATCGCTCAAATAGGCGGTGGCACACTCATTGAGCAGTCGTCGATCGCTATTCAGCTCAGCGCAAATATCCTCCCATTTTTCTTGCTGGTCTTTCCGTTTGTCATTCAATTGGGCATGGAGATTGCCAAGTTTGTGCTCGACCTTTCCTTCTGGTCGGCCGAGATTATTCGGTATCGGTTTGCCCGTCGGCCGTGGGCCATCTACATCGCCCTTTTCGCTTTAACCGTGCTGCAGCTAAACGCCATTGGCCAACGCACCGCAGACTATTTCCAAACCGTTTCTGTGGCAGATGGTTTGCGGGGCTATCTGGGGAACGGCATTATTATTCTAATTGTGTGGGCCGTTTGGTGGTTCATCTATCGTGTTAAACCCACCCACTTTAGGTTTGTGAACAACGACAAACTGATTGAACATACAGACAGTTTGGTGCCACCCACAATATTGCTCATGATTTCTGTCCCAATCTTGGCACTTTTAGCTACGCTTGTTATCAGTTTGGCCGTTATCCCCGTTGTTTTTTTTGAGGGTTCAGACAACATCTTAAGCCGCTCGTTTGAGTTGGCTGACCTCCTAATCAGCGATAATCTGCTGGGTGTTTATGTGGCTTCTTCGGCCGCCTTTGTTTGGGGGATGGTTGAACTGAGGCGCGACCGCCCTTTGCGCTCAAACTATTTGCTATTGTTCAGCTTTTTCTTCTTGTGGAGAAATGTTACCCGGCTGGGCCAACCGCTTGAGGCACTGGGCTGGAGCGGCACAGTCCCCATCGATTTTTGGTGGTCGGTGCTGCTGCTGGGGATCATGCTGACATGGCTAGCGCGCCGCCAGTTAACCACAGAGCGGGCTATCTCCCTACTGATTTTGACCATAATCAACACGC
>JBCCSO010000620.1:0-3588 GCA_039199965.1 Chloroflexota bacterium
AGTATTACTCAGAACCGGAGGTTGAGTATTATGAAGATGAATATTATGCAGAGCCATACCCACAAGAAACTCGTTCTAGGTCTATTTCAGTTGGCAAGCCACAGCCTGTCCAAGTGATTTTTGGCCTAGTTGCCATTATGTTAGTTGGACTGTTGTTTGTCAGCCGCCCCTTGACAGAAGGCGTGGTTGAAAGGTTAGCCCGCAATCAAAGCGGTGTTAGTGCGTCCGTAAATACAAATGGGACAAGCGCGGCCGATCAAGTCGCCAGTATGGATAATCAACCTGCACCCGCCCGTTCTAGTTTTTGGGGCAGAGGATCATCAACCTCTACCGGAAGACTGGCTCCTTTTTTCTCACCATCGGTGCTGTATTGGGAGCAGGACATTGTTCGATGGGCCGATAACCACAACCTAAATCCCAATATGGTGGCAACCGTCATGCAGATTGAATCGTGTGGCGATCCAAGAGCTGTGTCGAGCGCCGGTGCGATGGGGCTGTTCCAAGTCATGCCCTTTCACTTCCAAGCAGGAGAGGATGGCTTTGATCCAGATACCAATGCCCTTCGGGGTATGAACTATCTGGCTGAGAGGCTGATTCAGACTGGTGGTGAGATCGGCCATGCGTTCGCAGGATACAACGGTGGTCAAGCGGCCGCTGCCAGTACTTGGAGCAATTGGGCAAACGAGACTCAAAGATATTATAGATGGACGACGGGTGTGTACAGCGATGCCTTAAACGGCAATAGCACAAGTGAAACGCTCGAACAGTGGTATGTAGCTGGTGGTACAAGCCTGTGCAACCAAGCAGAGCAAAGGCTTGGAATCAACTAACGGCAACCAATAGACAAATCACTGCAAAATAAAAAGGCCGGTCAGAAAATTTAACTTTCTGACCGGCCTTTTTTGTTAACCACGCTGCTAAACAGCATGAGCTGAAATCTAAGTTGCGGAAGGATCACCCATAACGTGATCAACCAACCCATAGTCCATCGCTTGTTGAGCACTCATGTAGATATCACGATCTGTATCTGTCTCAATTTGCTCGAGTGTTTGGTTGGTGTGCTGTGACAAGATACCGTTTAGAGATGTGCGCAGGCGCAGGATTTCTTGAGCCTGAATTTGAATGTCAGACGCTTGACCTTGGGCACCACCCAATGGCTGGTGCATGTGGATGGTTGCATTCGGCAACGCGTAGCGCATACCTTGCTCACCGGCCGTCAAAAGAACGGTACCAAAGCTGGCTGTAAAACCGACAGCCACCGTTTGCACAGGGCAAGAAATCTGCTGCATAGTGTCATAGATGGCCATGCCTGCATATACCTGCCCACCGGGTGAGTTGATGTAAAAGCTAATTGGTTTTTCTGGATCTTCCCTAGATAATACCAAGAGCTGCGCTACAATCGCATTTGCGACTTGATCGTTGATAGGCGTGCCCAAGAAAACGATGCGTTCCTTGAACAGCAGTGAATAAATATCCATCGTCCGCTCGCCGCGCGGAGTGGATTCAATTACATAGGGTAGAACTGAAGAGGGGAGCATGTGATCCACGCTGTCTTTCTCCTTTATGCTACAGGTCGTTTTCTACTTGACCTGATTTTTAATCTTTGAATTTTATATCGATACGGGCCGATAACCATAGTATCAGAGGGTGAATTTTACCTCTTTGCACTAACTGGAACACGGTGCAAACCGCTTGAATCCCTAGAACAGACTAACAATTAAGCGATTTTTGTGTACAAAAAAAGCGTTACCCACAGGGGGTAACGCTTTAAATGTTACACTTTTGATGTAAACGTTACGTTAGGTGAACCCTTAACTTTCCATCATGCTAATGTTGAACCAAGCCTAATCAGATGACTCTTCTTCGTCTTCTGCAGATTCCTCCGTGGATTCAGCGACGTCAGCGACTTCATCAGTCTCCTCACTGGCCTCTTCAGCAGAATCAGAATCCCCTGCGGCCGATTCTTCTTCAGTTTCGTCTTCTTCCAGCTCTGAAAGGTCTGGTGCGTTCCCTGCGAGAATGGCTTCGATGCGATCGAATGCTTTGCGCACCATTAGCTCATTCCCCATCCGCTGGCGGCTTTCATCACCCATCAATACTTCACGCATCGACTCACGGATGTTTTCTTCCATTTCGCCGAAGCTTTCCAAGCGCTCTTCAACTAACTCGTTGAACTCATCATCCTCTAGTTTTAGCTTTTCGGCCGAGATGAACTCACGCAGGATCAAACCATTTTCGACGTTGACGGTTACATCTTCACGCCAGTTTTCTTTGATTTGATCCTCAGATTCATTCTGCATGTTCATGTAGTCTTCCCAGTTCCAGCCATAAGAGCTGATTTGACGCTTGAATCCTTCAAGACGGTCGTCTAGCTCTGCATCAACTGCACCCGGTGGGTAAACGAGAGTCGCATCTTTCTTTAGATCAAGAATCCACTCATCCAAAACCTCACCGCGAAAAGTCTCAAATGCTTGCGTCTCAAGGGTCTCACGGGTTTTGGCACGGAAATCAGCAACGTCTTCGTAGTTGTCTTCCTTTACCAGTTCATCATTTAATTCTGGCACGATGCGGTTCTGCAGCTCGATAACATCTAGGTTGAAATCAACTTGGCGGCCGGCGAAGTCAGAAACCTCGTAATCATCAGCATAGGTTATTGAGAATTCAAGTGAATCGCCAACTGATTTATCGATTAAATTGCTGACAAAGTCTGTCCCTTGGAAAGTTTTCTCTGCATCCAACAAAAATTCAATGCCGTTTTCTTCCTCGAACAAAACGTCGGGCTCTGCATCTTTCTCAGCGTCATCGACCGGTTTGAACACACCCTTGCCGGTTACTTTGATCATGTCACCTTCTGCAGAAGCGCGATCTGTGATTTCTTCTGTTGTTGTTTTACGTTCAATGAACTCTTCCACAGCTTCCTCAACCGCTTCATCCGTCACTTCCGGCCGCTCTAGCTCGCGACGGATCTCGCGGTATTCACCTAGCGTGACAACAGGCTCCAAAGGCACAATGATGTCGATTTTTGCTGGCTTGACCTCCATGTCTTGTAGCGTGGGTCGCGCGTACGGGACTATTTCCTCAGTTTCAAGCGCTTCAAAAATGATCTCATTTAGCATGTCTTCAATTGCTTGAGCACGCAGAGCTTCTTCTCCCACACGCTTTACAACGACGCCAAATGGAGCTTTTCCGGGACGAAATCCTGGTACATTCATTCTTTTGGCTAAATCTCTGGCAATTTTTTTCATTTCGCCAGTCATTCGCTTTTCATCAACTTCGATGCTCATCGCCAACTGGCGTTGTTCATCTTCCTGCTTGGTAATGGTTAATGACACCTTGCACCTCTTTTACTGCAACATACTGCACTTAAAATTTTCTAGATACGGTGTCAAACCTGCTCCTTTTTCACCGAACTAGAATGGGCGTGCAGTAAACAAATTTTTGAAATTAAGGATCGACGATTATATACCCTCAGTGGAAATGATGAATTGAATGGGCTGAACCGCGGCGGGTTACTATCGCCCGATGCCTTTCGATACCGGACGCGTCACGTTCACCCGATTCCACGTCGCCGGCGACGCCCCGCCGCGG
>JBCCSO010000621.1:0-3586 GCA_039199965.1 Chloroflexota bacterium
ATCGATGGCGATCAGCGCATCATCGTTGGTGACACGATCTTTGCAGGCGGTCCCGGTAAAACGTGGTCGGATGAGGGTTTCCAGCAGACTTTAGAAACGTTGAAAAATGTGGTTTTGCCGTGGCCAGACGATTGTGTTTGCTACCCCGGCCACGGACCAAGCTTTCGGCTGGGGGATATCCGGCCGCAGGTTGAAACATTCATCGCCAAAGATCACGGTGACTTTTTTGGTGATGCAGAATGGGGAATGTAGTTTAGACAGAATTGGATAGAGACAGAAGATAGGGATAGGGAACGCCGTGGGCCATCTCTTGCCCCTATGCTTTATCTCTATCCTTATCGAAGAAAGATGATTGTCATTGCAAGCAGTAACGGACGAGTTGGCATCGATGATGCGATGCAAGTTTTGAAAAATGGTGGGAGTGCGCTTGACGCGGTTGAGGCGGGTATCCGGCCAGTAGAAGCCAATCCTGAAGACCACAGCGTGGGGTACAACGGCTGGCCCAACATCATGGGTGAGCTAGAGCTAGATGCCAGCATCATGAACGGCCGTGACCTAACTAGCGGCTCTGTGGCAGCGATGCAGGGATTCCCCTACGCCATCTCTGTGGCCCGGCAGGTGATGGAAAACCTGCCCCATGTGCTGCTGGCCGGAAATGGGGCTGAGCGCTTTGCCCGTGAAATGCAGGCAGAGCAATGGGACGAGTTGATGACGCCTGAGGTGATCAATCGCTGGCGCAAACAGCTCAAAGACAACATGCCGGCCGATGTGTTGGACAATCTGGGCGACGACACCCACCTGCGGGAATGGGTCAAACTGGCAACCGATCCTGAACGAACTTACAGCACCGTCAACTTTATCGCTATCGATAAACATGGAGACATGTGTACCGGTGTCAGTACCAGCGGCTGGGCGTGGAAGTACCCAGGCCGGGTGGGTGACAGCCCGATTATTGGCGCTGGCAACTATGCAGACAACCGCTTTGGTGGTGCTGCCTGCACCGGCATGGGTGAAATGGCGATCCGGGCGAACACAGCGCACAGCGTGGTCTTTTACATGAAGATGGGGATGAGCGTGGCTGACGCGGGGCAGAAAGCGATGGAGGATTTGCGCGATCTAGGTGGTGACTACATCGGCGGGATGAATCTAATTGCGCTGGCTCCTGATGGCTCTCATGCGGCGATGACAAGCATGTCCGGCCGGACGTACATCTTTCAAACGGCCGATATGGACAAATACGAAGAGGTTGATCGTACGTTTGTGGAAATCCCCGGCCGTTGGGCGAGACTTGATTAGATGACAAGCTGATGAGATGATGCCAGCGTGCGAAGCTAAGCCATTATCTCATCGACTTTCATCCATTCAACTAAAGGAACACAAAATGAATCAATATACCGTTTTAGCCATTGTCTTTTTCGTGGTCGCGATCTTGAATTTTATACTGGGCATCACCACAAGTGCGGCCAATGATTCGCCCAACTGGCTCTATTTGATTTCGGGCTTTCTCTTCCTGGCGGGTGGCGGGGTATGGCTAATGACAGGGGCGAAAAGTAAAAATGAGAATGACCAACGGTAAGAAATATCCTTGGTCGTTTTTCTTTTTACTTTTTAAGTCGAAAACTTATAGAGAAATTAATTTAACCTTGGGCAATGCTATGGCCAGTTTCCAGACCTGCCGCCGACTCGGTGAGACATCAGCCGGAGCAATTGTGTGAGCTTAAATCAGGTTATCTATTAGTCCTCTAATACCCAATATGGAACTTGATAATCCGTTCTTATGCGCAGGCCAAAACGCTCGTCGGCTCTAATCCCTTCTCGGATAATTTGATTCAAGTCAACCATAACCTCTCTGCGATCTCCGTAAGCTGAATGATTGAGTAAATCTAAGTCTAAAAATATGTCTGCGCTGCTTATGTCTATTGTCTCAATGCCTGAATAGACAAAAACTGCATCTGAGCCGCTGGAAATGTAGCCTACCCTATCATTCTCATCCCGAATTGCTCCCGAAGCCCGTAAAGCGTTGTCATTGGACGATGCATAAATCGTAACAGGTGCGTCGGCCGCAACCATCTGAGGTGCAATCCGATTCCGAAAAACGCCTCGATCGATATCTGGAGCTGCTAAAATTATTTCCTCAAATCTATCACTCAAGTCTGGGTGCCTTTCTAGTACATCAATGTATGCATTGGTAAAGCCTCTTGTTCCCATACTATGCGCAATAATATAAATTTTGTCCATGTTTGATCGATTTGCAAAATCTACTAAAAATTTTTCCAAATGATCTTCAGTCCACTCAATATTTTCTAAGTCTGTGACATAATTTTCTGCACCGCCAACTGCAGGCCAACTGTAGAAAACTGGTATCCCCTCAAAATTTAAATCATAGGTTAATTGCGCAGTACGCTTTGCAGCATCACTAAAGCTAACGTTGAAGCCGTGGACAAAGATGAAAGCCTTTGTATCACCTTCCGGTCCAAAATAGTCGCTGATAACCGAAAAGAACTCATCTTCAGAATAAATTTGGCCGGTTTCAAGCAAAATATGCTCACCTTTATCCAGCTCCTCTAACCTAAAAATTTTGAACCGCCCATCTTCAAATCCAGGATTAAACTTAGTAACAGGCTCTTCAATTTCCCCAATTGAATGACTTTTTGGAATGGTTATTGTCAGCGAACCATACATTAACTCATCATTTAAGTTTCGATTTCCTCCAAAAATTTCATCCTCTGAAATTATTCCATCTTGCTCTTGGAACCTGACCAAATTTCCAGAAAAGGGTTGTCGGTCTGTCGCAAAATACACATCTACCAATGCCGCAACACCTTCATCTCCGTCTGGATTAGGCGTAGGTGTTCTGATAATTGTAACTACTTCCCTTGCATCAGGAGCGGCTCCACCACAGCCAACTACAACGAAAAAAATCAAACTTGTGAACCCAAGCAATATTAGAGTTTTGAACTTACTGTGCATGAACATATTTTTCTCATTTTACTTTCCTATTGACTTTTCGACTATGGTAATCTGAAAAGCTCATTTTTTAGATATAGTAGCTGGTAAGTACTTATGTCTGGGTGAACTCTGTTCAACTTTCAACCTGTATTTTGATCGAGTTGTGAAGTAGAAAACTAACTCTGTATTTCAAAAACTCTGAAAGCCTATTTTTCTTCGTTTGTGCAAAGTCCCCCTTCCATTGATCTGCAAGGATTGGGGAGCAAATGAGATTTGCAAGATTTGCAAAGTCCTTTTCACCAAACGTAATTCCGGCCCCACTCAGCGTATCTGGCACGGCCGCAGCTCGGTAAGCCACAATCGGCAAGTCAAAATACATCGCCTCGATCAGCGGCATCCCAAAGCCTTCATGCTCACTCATGCTCACAAACACATCGGCCGCTTGATAGGCTCCAGCCAGCTCCTCAAAACTGACACTCCCCAACATGTGGACCCCATCTGCTACACCCAACTGCTCCGCCACATAATTGACCCAATCGACATAGCTGGGTAGCCACGGTGACCCGACCAAAACCAGCTGAGTTTTGGGCTCAAACTGACGGCAGGCGTACAGCAGACGTACCAAATCCTCTTGGCA
>JBCCSO010000622.1:0-3573 GCA_039199965.1 Chloroflexota bacterium
GAAAATATTGAACAAGCAGAAAAGATGGGGTTGGTCCCGCTGTATGCGTTGACGGCTAACCTCGACGAATGGGATCATTTTGAATGGGAGCGTATTCTAAAGCTAGAGCAAGAGGCTGTTGGCAGGCGGCAGGAACCGGCCATTATGGAGCAGATTGACCGTATTCGGCGCTGGCGGGATGGCTATTTACGTTGGGGGCGCGACACGATGGGGTTTGGCTTTTACTTGTTTGCAACAGCCGGTTAATAAGTGTGCTCAGGCAATCGTTTACAAGGCATTTTAATCGCAGGGGTATGGTGCATATCACTAATGAGTACGGGTGCATTCTTAATAATATTGCAATGTAGATAACACTTGATCGCATGCCTTGAATACCTAACCCTCACTAATTACATATTTTGTAGGAGTGCAAGCTAAAATCACTCAATTTTGTTGCTACTGGATATGAATACTTCTTTGCAACATCAAAATCTAGTTGATTTGTCATATTTTCTATTGATTTTAGCATCACCCGGTGTAGAATCGGTTCAAGAGTGAAAAAATCTCTTCCAAACACATTTATTGGAGCAAGTTGATGTTAATTAGATTTTATGCACGAAATTATCGTTCTATAGATCAAGAGATCGAGCTTTCAATGCTTCCCGGAAAAACACGAAGCCACACAAATCATGTAGCCCAGAGTACCAATCGAAGTGAATTTAGTTTGCTAAAAACTGCAGTGATTTATGGAGCAAATGCTGCCGGAAAATCAAATATTGTCGAGGCAATTCGATTTGCTCAATCTTTCATCATTCGAGGCACACGCCCAGAACAATTGATTTCATTTCAACAATTCAAACTAGGAGATAAGCAAAATGTAGAGCCAACTAGATTTGAGTTTGAAATTCAGACAAAAAATGTACCATATTCTTATGGATTTGAGTTGAATAACAAAGTTGTGCTTAGCGAATGGCTCTATGAAATAAGTAAAACAAGATCTCCAAAACAAATATTTGATCGGACTGAGAATAATCAAGAGTCAAAAATAACAATAAACAAAAAACAATTGAAGCTTAAAGAGGATGATTTCCAATTTTTAAGATTTATTGCTAGAGGCACCCGAGAGAATCAATTATTTTTAACAGAGTGTAGAGAACGGAATTCAGATCACTTCTCCGATATCATAAATTGGTTTCAGAATGTGTTATCCGTTCTCCCGCCTCCATCTATCTCAAATAGTTCAGAATTTAATTTCGGAGAAAATAAAAGCTTTGTTGACAACCTAATTAATTCTTTGAGTAGTTTCAACATAGATATTTCTAATATCGAATTGAGAAAAATGGAGGAATCGGATGATCCTCAATTTAATGCTAACTTGAGAAAATTTTTTGACATTTCACCAAACATATCGGATCAGATCGAAATTGGAGGGGATAATGGAAGAATGATAATCAAGAGAGAACAAAATGGTGAAGTAAATGCTTACAAACTAATCACGACTAGAAAAAATGCTAAGGGTGAAGATATTTATTTCGAGTTTAACGAAGAGTCAGATGGAACGATTCGATTAATTGATTTGCTATGCGGATTTCTTACGTCATTACGAAACGAAAGAGTATTCATTGTAGATGAACTTGATAGAAGCTTACATCCAATTTTGTCTTATAACTTTGTAGACTTCTTCCTGAATGCTACGTCTGGATTCCCCAATCAGCTTATTGTAACGACGCATGAGTCCTTCATTTTAGATTTAGACTTGCTGAGAAAAGATGAAATCTGGTTTGTTGAGAAAGATAAGACAGGGTCAACAAATCTATATTCGTTAGAAGAGTTTACCCCTCGAGCAGACAAAGATGTTAGACGCGGTTATCTTCAAGGTCGTTATGGTGCCATTCCATTAATTAGGGAAATATCTAAATTAGGTTGGATAAATTAATGACTTCTGCCTACCGAAAAAGACCAATAAAGCGCAAATCTCATGTTCGTGATGCAAAATTAATTATTATTGCCACGGAAGGAGAAAAAACAGAAGCAAAGTACTTCTCTGATTTAACATCACCTAGATGGTTTGGAAAATCAACTATACAGGTTGAAATAATACCAAATCAAGGAAGTGGGAACTCACCTAAGCAAGTATTCAATCAACTTGATTTATTCCGAAAAAAATTCAAGCTCGATAAGTATGATGAATTATGGCTTGTTGTGGATGTTGACAATTGGGGTGATGAAAAATTAAGCGAAGTCGCAAGGCTTTGCGTTCAAAAAAAATTCCACCTTGCAGTCAGTAATCCATGCTTTGAGCTATGGCTGTTATTACATTTGGTGTCTTTAGACCGGTTTTCTCCCGCTGAGAAAATGAAGTTGCTCAAAAATTCAAAAGTCACGAAAAATAGAAACAAACTTGATCATGAAATATTAAAGATCTTAGGAAAGTATAATAAGGCAAATTTGGATTCAGAATTATTCCTGCCCAATTTAGAAGAGGCTATAACAAGAGCTGAAAAGTTAGATACGCTCCCCAAGGAGCGGTGGCCTAGTAATTTGGGTTCTCACGTTTATAAATTAGCCAAAAGCATAATCTTAAAAGGAATAAGTTAAACATCCGCGTAGCCGGACTTTTCAAGATAATCTGTGTACCCGCCTGTGTGTTCTGTTAGCTCCCCATCCCGAATTTCAATGGTACGATCCACCACACGGTCCAAAAAGTAGCGATCATGTGAAATCACCACCACTGTGCCGATAAATTCTGCCAGTGCCTCTTCCAGCACCTCAATCGAGCCGATGTCAAGATTGTTAGTTGGCTCGTCAAGCAGCAGCAAATTGGGTTTGCCCAACACTAGCTTGGCCAGCTGCAAACGGCTCTTTTCCCCGCCGCTCAGCGTTTTAATCTGACTGCGAGATTGCTCATAGGTGAACAAATAATTGTGCAAAATTGAAACGGCCACATCTTCACTAATGGGTGCGGTAGCGCGTAACTCCTGAATCATCGTGTTGTTGTAGTTGAGCGTATCCTGCTCTTGGGCGTAGTAGCCTATGTGTGTGCTGGGGCCAACCTTGATCTGCCCGACCAATGGGAAGCCATCCCGCTCACCAAAGCGGATCGTCTTGAACAGCATCGATTTACCAACCCCGTTCGGCCCGACCACGCCCACGCGCTCACCGTGATAGATGGTGGTGTCCAGCCCATACCAGAGCGGGTTGCCGTTGGGGAGTTCCATCCCCAATTCCTGCAGCTGGATCGCCTTCTTACTGCCGCGATAGCCCCCTAGCTCAAGCCCCATGTCCCGCGCATCAACCACTTTATCGACCTTATCCATCCGGTCTAACATTTTTTTGCGATGGCGCGCCTTGCGGGCAAAACGCTCGTCGTCGTACTGTTTGGCCCACAGCTCAAAGCGTTTAAGCGCTTCTTCTAGAGCGGCAATTTCTTTTTGTTGGGCAGCGTATGCCTGCATCTGTTTCAAGCGGCGGTGTTCCCGTTCGGCCGCGTATTCTGTGTAGTTGCCCTTGTACATCTCGATCTTGCCGTTTTCCAGCTCCGCGATGTGGGTCACCGTTTCGTCAAGCAGATAGCGGTCGTGGGAAATCATCACC
>JBCCSO010000623.1:0-3573 GCA_039199965.1 Chloroflexota bacterium
CCGTTGGCATCGGTCATGATCAAGATGTTGTCTGGTTGCAACATGTAGTCCATGAATGCCCAAGCACCATCTGGATCGTTACAGGTGCTGGTGATACCCCAGTTCCAAGAGCCCATACCGGTTGCCGCACCACCGCCAAAGTCTGGCATGGGGACCAAGATAGAATCTTCACCCAACTCATCTTTGTGGGTGTTGTACATCCAGTGGCCAACCCATGCTAAAGCAGAAATCTTTGAGCCGTAGAAGTCATCATCTGTGGTTTGACCAGGGTTAACGTACCCAGCATCTACCCAGCTTTGCAATGCGGTCATCGCTGCGACAGATTCTGCTCCGTCAAGTGTGCCGGTTGCAGACTGGTAATCTGAACGGTCGATCAAGTCGCCACCAAAGCCTTGTAGGATGGGTGAGAAACCGTAGGTGTACCATTCACCACGGCCGTAGTTGAAGTGCATGTCCAATGCGAACTCAACTTGATCCAAGGCTTGCAGTGCAGCCAAAGCTTCTTCAAACTCATCCAAAGTCCATGCATCGTCGATGCTAGAAGGAATGCGTACGCCAGCTTCTTCTAGATACGCTTTGTTAGCGTAGATGGCTAAACCTGAGTCGAATTGACCCAAGCTGTAGAGTTCACCGTCATAGGTACCTTGGTTAACGATTGAGGGTAGGAAGTCGTCAAGCATCGCTTGGTCGACATAGCCTGTGATTGGTTGGAGGAAGCCCGACCATGCGAAGTTGTAGAGCAGTGGCCCATCAAAGTCGAGCAAACAGGGCAAGTCCCCCGCTAAGGCGGCCGCGTTGACTTGATCGGTGTAAGAGCCATCCGGCAAGCTAACAATTTCTACAGCGTAGTCTGATTGTGAGCTGTTGAAACCAGCAGCAATTGTTTCGATCGCGTCGCGTTCTCCACCTTGACCTGCATGGTTCCATACAGAGATGCTGATAGGCTCTGCAGAAGATGACTCTTCCATTTCCTCTTCTGCCATCTCTTCGTCGTCAGTGTCAGCTGACGCTTCTTCGTCAACACTAGTTGACGCTTCTTCTGCTGGCTCAGGCGCTTCTGGAGCTGAGCCACCACACGCTGCCACAAAGGCCAATATGAAAATTAGCAATGCAGTAGCTAGCCATCTGTTTTTTGATGGGATCATCTTGCGTTCTCCTTTCCTTATAGCGGAAATTACTTAAATTGTTTTATTAGGTTTGATTGCCCCCATGATGGGGCCGTTTAAGGGGATTGGGAATGTTTGGGATAAATCTTCTTCAAGGACCTCCTGATGACTTCTCCTGAAATTCAGATCAAGCTGAATTCCTTTTTATCAGCGGACAGGGCAGCGCATACTGCACCGGTGTTTCGCTGTTATTCACATCAAAGTTGTCTTGGTTAATTAGATCTAGCAGATGGCTTACTGCCCATTGTCCCATTTCGTAGTGGGGGAGCGCCATGGTGGTAAGCCCGGGTTGAATATCGGCCGCGATTAGGTCTTGATCGTCGAAACCGATCACAGCGACGTCATTTGGAATTGAAAGCCCAAGATCGCGCAGCACATCGTAGGTACCCATTGCGATCCGGTCGTTATAGCAAAATACGGCTGATGGGTGGTTGGGTTGGCTAAAAATTTGCTGTGCCATCTCCCGGCCGCTTGATTGGGTAGAAGAACCGAAAACTACAATCGATTCATCATACGGTTTGCCATACTCTGTAAGCGCCTGCTTGTAGCCAGCCATCCGGCCGATACGCGCTGGAACCGGCCGCTCTTCACACAAAAATGCGATGCGATCATGACCTTGATCCAGCAGATGTTTGGTGGCCTGATACCCCCCGGTTAATTCGTCTGGCACAACAGAGGGGAGTGACCGATCTTCTACAAAGCAGTCTAGTAAAACAGTTGGGACCTCATGAACTTGTTGGGGCGGATTGACTTGACGGTGGTACATCGTCGCATAAATGATGCCATCAACCTGTCTTTCTAAAAGCATATTGACGGCCGCATCCCTTATTTCCGGATCACCGCCAGTATTCACCGTTAAAAGTAATTTTTTGTGTTCCCATGCAAAGCTTTGGGCGCCTTGTAAAATGCGAACCGCAAAAGGGGTGGTGGCAATTTCGTCTGAAATAAATCCGATGGTGTTTGTGCTTTGGGCACGCAGGTTCCGGGCGATGGCGTTTGGTCGATACCCCAACTCGCGCACGGCCGACCACACTTTTTCCTGTGTTTCGGCCGGGATAGCAGAGTCCGGTTTTTTGTTGAGGACAAACGAAACTGTTGTGCGAGAGACGCCGGCCAAGTCCGCAACATCTTTCATGGAAGGGCGCTTGTTTACTTTTTTTGCTGTTTTGGTCATAACAGCCATTTTACACCATCCGCACAAACAAATTGAATATCAACAAATCTCTATAACACGATTTAGTAATTCGTGTTACTAAATCGTGTTAGTAATTTAGCAAAAAAACTTTCTTTGTCAAATTTTACCCAGAAATAGGCAATTTAATTGTGGAATAGCACCAAAGTTGGCTTGTCACTGACAGTCCGATAGCTAAAAAGCGTCTTAACATCTGCTCAAAGTGCAAACAAATTAGTTTTGTAGGATGCTGTGATTGGTGTCCCGCCGTACAACAAAGTCATGGTGAGATAATGGTCGCAGCACATCAACCACTTTTTGTTTGTTTGTACTTAAATTGCAAACCAAATAATAGAAGCTACTCCCATGTCTCTATCGTCAGGTATAATCGATAAACTTAAGCAAATGAAGGTCAGATAATCAACTAACCCCCTGTAGCACTGACCCAATTTAATAGACCTTCTGACACCTTTTTGGATGTCTAACAAAAGAACCTAGAAACCAAAATTTAAGGAGTTTAAACTCGTGGCAGATCAATATGATGTTGTAGTTATTGGCGCAGGTCCCGGCGGTTATGTAGCCGCCATTCGCGCCGCACAATTGGGATTAAAAGTTGCCTGCGTAGAGAAACAATTTTTAGGCGGTGTTTGTCTAAACATTGGCTGTATTCCGTCAAAAGCTCTGCTCAAAAATGCAGAGTACATTCATACCGTTAAACATCGCGGTAAAGAGTTGGGCTTTACCTACGACAACCTGACAGTTGATTATGGTGTAGCGTTCAAGCGCAGCCGCGATGCTTCCGGTCGCTTGACCAAAGGTATTGGGTTTTTGTTCCGCAAATACGGTGTTGAACACGTTGACGGCTATGGCACGATGGTTGATGCCAACACGGTCAAGGTAACTGGCGATAAAGGGGAACAGACCCTAAGTACCAAGAACATCGTGATTGCTACCGGTGCCCGGCCG
Organism: Chloroflexota bacterium; assembly: GCA_039199965.1. Lineage (GTDB taxonomy): Bacteria > Chloroflexota > Anaerolineae > Promineifilales > Promineifilaceae > WTJY01. The sequence continues at coordinate 3,304 of JBCCSO010000623.1, forward strand.
CGTGAGCTGCCGGGCCTTGAGTTTGATGGCGAAAAAGTCATCAGCTATATCGAAGCGATCATGATGGATCGGTTGCCGAAAAGCGTGGTGATTGTGGGATCAGGCGCCATCGGTGTTGAATTCAGCTATATCTGGGCCAACTATGACGTAGACGTGACCATCGTAGAAATTGCGGATCGTATGCTGCCTCGTGAAGAGCCCGAAGTTAGCGCCGTCATGCAAAAGTCTTACAAAAAGATGGGGGTTAACTTCAAAGCTAAAACCACGATC
>JBCCSO010000624.1:0-3572 GCA_039199965.1 Chloroflexota bacterium
CTATCGATGGAGAAAAAACGGCCGAAAAGTAAACAAAAGTTTCAATGCCCTGTATGCCGACAAAACGCATGGGCGAAACCAACGGCTCATTTAATCTGTGGTGATTGTTATGACGATGAAGGAATCATTCGCATCATGAGTGAGGCTTAAATAAGGCCTTTTTGTAGTAAAAGGTCGATTAGGGTAAAGCCGCCAATCGGATCAGATCAATCACCTGCAGGGTGATTTTGGGGGTGATTGCTGGCTCAGTACCTTGCTTCAGGCCATTTCCGTTTGAAATAAACAATTGGAACGATGGCAGCAAAGAAAAACAGCGTACTGAGCATGTTGGGCCACTGTGCGAGAAAACGAAACGGGCCACCTGAGAAAATCAGGAAGGCGTGTATCCCCCACAGAATGAGGAATCCGGTCCAGAGCTTGAATAATAGTGTTGGATAGGTGTCCAGTAGCTCTAACAAATCTTGTTTTGAGGTTGCTGCTCGCCACAGGATTGCAATAACGAAGACAACAAGCCACCATTCAAGAATGAAGTGGGTGACAGGACAGAAGGCGGTGCATAGGTTTTGAATCATTGATTTAGTATATAGGTTTGGTGTTGAGGGCGAACTAGGAAATTTGTGGGCTATCGTAGGTGCCTGAAAAAAAGTGAGCTGGCCTTTTCATTTTTGATAAGGTCAATTTTGTTTGATGCGCATAGGGGGCGGATGAGGATTATATTCTAGTGAATGTCCCGCTATTTAGACTGTAAATTAACTTAGTTTGACGCTTTCAGAGGATATACAAAAGCCAAGTAGTCCAATTAGTGAGTGACCCCATATCGTCGTTTTGTACCCATAGGCTTAATAACGAATTAATTGATTGACACAGCGGTTGAGTGGCACATTCTCCAGCGTACTCCCGAATGTAGCTCTAATGGTACCTATCACTGCGGCCGCCCTTTTGTAGAAAAGTTAGCGTTGCTTTGTTTTGTATGTTTGTGCAGTTTGGGAACTAGTCTTTGTCTTCAAACTTTTTCTTTAGGCGCAGGTATTCTCTGTATTCTTGCTCGTTGTTTCTTCTTTCTATTTCCGCTGAGGCTTGAATGAATTCAGAGGAGTGGATGTCTAGCAGATTGGGGAGTCTGATGAGTTGCCATTCATTGTGTAGCTCTCTCCATTTTTGGATCGATAATTCAATGGCCTCCGGAATAGACTCTGAGTATTCTATAACTCGAAAATCATAATCTAGCTTTGTGGTTGGAAGGAGGTATTTTGCGTTTCCATTCCACCAGCCATACACGTTTTCATCATACTTGTTGAAAACATCGATGAGGACTTTAGAGAGGAAAAAGAGGCAATCATAGTGCTTTGTGGCGGCTAGTATCTTGTAGGCGGCAATGAGTTCTTTCGGCTTATCTTGGAGATAATTGATGAGATGAAAGGCTGTTCTTTTTTGGGGGTTGTTTGTGTCTGCTTGGTATTGACCTTCTTTGTTGTACCAAGGAAGAGCGTACGGGTAAAGGTTAATATCGAAGGGGATTTGCTTGATGTCGGGGACGTTAGCCGTCTGCCAGTCGCTATAGATCTCATCCCAAGTTTTTACCTGTTTTCCAAAACGCTGTTTGTAAATGTCTTTCCAAAATTGCATGGGATACCTCTTCTTGAGTGTGGATTATAGTGTGTCTTGAAAATTAGATGGTTAAAATAGAGTGAGGAAGGGACCGTGGGAAAGATGCTGGGTCATTTACGATGACTCGTTAATCCTCAGTCTGGTAGGAGCTGAAGTCAGCACCCGATTTTGATCCGTTTTATAGAATGGGGTATGTATCGTATCTAAGGGAAAATTTCCGGTTCGGTTAACATAAAAGCGTGATCTTTTGGACTTATCACGTATTTACGTTTCCATTGAAGAAGTTGAAGACCATATAAAACTAGAACTATTTGGGGATGACGAACTTATCAAAGAAATTGCTGAAGGAATATATAAATTCGTAGAATCAATTGTTGAGGATTAAATGCACGATATCCAAGAAACACTAGATGAACTGGCGGCACACCATAGACGTGATGTGCGATCATTAGCCATAGGGATTATGTTTGTAGGCATAGCAAAGGTGCTGATGTTGTTGGTGGACCTATATCCGGAGTATATACGGCAGTCGATTCAAAATTGGCAGATGCTGAAAGAAATATTGGTTGTCCAAGTCATTGTGATTGCCCCAGCTATTGTTTTTGGAGCTAGATATTTCTTGATAACAACATCTCCAATGCCTCAAGAGAAACCTGAATCAGTTGAGTATCGAATACAGCGGAAAGGAAATTTCTACAAAACAATGCTCTGGCTGATGGTTATTGGATTGTTCATCCATAACGTTCAATTTTAAGATGACTGAGACAGGCGAAATATATTCGACGACTGAAGAAGCTTTCGATTTCTTCAACAAGTGTCTCGTTGATGGCTCACTCCCCCGCCCTATTTTTACCCTACAGCAACAAAGCCAGACGGCCGGTTACTTTCGTTTGAAGAACCAGATGATGATTGCAACGATTAGCAGTACAACTATGGACAACAAGATACCAAGCAGAGCTCCTGCTATTAGTACAATTATTTCATTAGGCGATAAGCCGAAAACTGTGATCCACATATGGGGGTCATGGTAGAACCCTCATATGTGGGGAAAAAGTTGAAAGTATAGATATTCTCCCGTATGTGCTGGTCAAGCCAGTTGGCCAGCGGCCGCCGGCCGCGGTCGCAGCTCAGCTGGACCTACCCCCATATGTGGGTTGCTCAATAGTAGGATTGAGCAAAGCCTAGCACCTTGCTTGGCTGTTTTAAAAACAAAAACCCGCCGAAGCGGGTTATTAAGTGTGCCGTGACCGTGGGGCGCATCCTGCGGTAGTTCTGGGGCCTGTACGGAGTGGTTACCGGCCAGACGATTCAGACGACGACCCTGAAATACTATTAAATTAATTGAGTGCAATCAAGATGTGGTTGTTAGTTGTTTGAAGTTTTGGGGAGAGGGCTAGATAAAAAAAGAGAGGTGGTAAAACAACGGGCGTTGTTTCAACCACCTCAGAGGGAGCCTACATAGAAAAATTATATAGAAAAGCAGATTAAAATGCAAGCTTTACCTAATGGTGACATATGGTGACTAACGGTGATTTTTTGGCCCTCTCATCACTGTATAAAATCTGCAAATGACCAAACGGAATGCGGAAAGAATCACGGCCGATGCACCAAAGGGACTGAAAAAGTTGGTAAATGAAATGGCCGGTAAACATGACCTGAAAATATCTGATTTAGTCTCATACCTAGTGATGAAGAGTTTGATTGAACTGAAAGATGGAGAAATTGAAGAGAGGCTAATCCCAATTAGAAGCCTAGTAGCCAGATTTGGTTTAGAGTTTTCAGACTTAGTTGATCAGTTAAATTTGAGCAATGAAGATTCAAAGGAGGAATAATTAGGGATGGGAGCTATTTGAGTCTAGGTTCTGTTCTCGTAGGACTAATTTGTTAGTCTCACTTATCCAGAACCTTGTAAAATGACCTATGTATGTGGGAGGTGCCAACTACTCAGCCCACAAGGAATCTTA
>JBCCSO010000625.1:0-3571 GCA_039199965.1 Chloroflexota bacterium
AATAAGCCCAAGCTGATACCGCCCCCTTCACCAATCACAAACACAGACTCAGAAAGATTGACCTGAATAATTTGAAAGCCGGACGAAATGATCATGGCGTTTATGCCTTTGAGCGTGCCGATGATCAGCTGATCTTTGCGCACCCGCAAATAGTTAATCCCTTCCATGTACTCTTGGATAGCGCGATGGATGGGTGAAACCGCATTAGACTCAGTTTTTGTTTGGGCTTTCGGGGTGTAACGCACTTGGAGGATAAACAGGGCTGATACCACAAAGGTCAGGGAATCGATGATGAAAGCGGGACGGATTCCCCAGAATCCGGCGACCAAGCCGCCCAGCGCTGCCCCGATAGCGAGCATAGTTGACCACGTCACAGATGAGATGGTGTTCGCAGTGCCGATCTCGTGCGGTTCAACAATGTCTGGCAGGATGGCGTTTTTGGTGGGGAAGAAGAATCCACCGGTTCCTAGCTGAATGCCGGTTAGCAGGTAGAGGAGCCACACCTGTTCCGGCCGCTGAATAAACAGAAAGCCCAAAACGGTGATAAATCTGATGATGTCCGTCACGATCAAAATCCGCTTGCGATTAAAGCGATCAGCGATGACCCCCGCAAACGGGGCTGCAAAAAACGGGGCCAGCATGCGGATGACAAATAAGCCGCCTATCGCCAAACCAGAATCTGTGAGCTGTGCCAGCAGCGCGGCCGATGCGATGAGGTTAAACCAGTCGCCCAAGAGGCTGACAACTTGTCCTCCCCACAGCCAGCGAAAATCACGATTTGAGCGGAGCAGTTCAAAGTAGCCCACGGTTGTTTGAGTTGGTGCGGTAGTCATCAATCAACCGTATCATCAAATTAGATTCGTGCCATAACAAAACAGCCGCTCAAAAGAACGGCCGTTTACCTCACATACTAAAGACTTCGGATGTTTTACAAAACATCCGAAGTCTTTATAAATATTATGGTGCGTTGAGATTGCCTTCCCCATTGATATTGGCGGTCAGCATAAAGATGCCCCCCTCACCATCAACTCCTTCTACCCAAACCACGTAAGGTGGCTCTAGCCCGTCTTGTCCAACCGTGTAGAAAACATCTTCTGGCAGACTTGAGCCGCGATCATCCTGTGATAAAAGCTCCGCGTCTTCTACAAATGAGTAGATGTCTACCGCCAAGTCCAAGTCCAAGACGGGATGAGGAGCCGCTTGAAAGACCAGCTCATCGCCCGCTTCCGCATCGATCACCAAGTAGCTCAAACGCTGGTTGGGCGCATAGCTGCCGATCATGTAGAAGTTTGGCTGAATCTCAAACGAGATACCGGGACTGCCTTCTAACGTGCCGATAAAGTCTAAGGCCGCATCGGACGAATTGAGAAAGCCGATCCGATACACTCCGGTTTCATCTAGGGTGAAGCTGACCTGTGGATCAGTGCCGCTGTCGGTGGCTACCACCTCTTCGCTGGTGACATTTTGCAGGGCCAGCGCAAATTCAGCGTCGGCCGTACCGTTGATGAAAACGGAATCACCGGCCGTGCCCAAAAAGGTGACTCCTTCAATTCCGCCCGCTTCAATCACATCTTCAAAGACAACCAAATGCCCTACATCTAATCCGGGATCGATGCTTTCTAGAATCTCAGTGCCTGATGATGAGAGTGATTCTGAGCCAGATTCAAGCCAGCTGCCAAAACGAGCAGACGCAATCACGCGATTGACTGTGGCATCAAACAGCAGATATTCATCATCTAAGTCCTCAGTGATTGTGGGTGACAGCATAATGAAGAACAAGCCTTGACCAGTGACAAAGTCTGGAGACAAAACCAATCGAGCAAAGCCGGGATTCCCCTCCCGCACGATGTCATAGTCATACCGGATGAAGAGCCGCTCACCAATTTCAAGTGGGGTATCATCGGCTAAAACGCCGTTGAATGGCTCAATGATGTCGGTTTGAGCAAAGCCCGGAATCGCTTCGGTCGCGAAGTCGATGTACTCGTTTAAGTCAAGCGGATGATCTACCCGGCCGACAATGTAAATGATTGGCGGTAAACCAAACTGGCTCATGTCAGCTTCAAAGGTGACATACGCTTCAGGATTGGCTGAGCAATCTTGGAACACCATGCCGGTAGGCACCTCTAACTGAATCTCTTGAATCGGGAACAGCTCGTTGAACTGGGTACAGTCGATATTTTGACTGTATGGGCTGAATTCAATGCGCGCAAAACGATCTTCCCAATTACCCAAGTTGTCTAAGAATGTTGCGGTTGGATCGGGGGTTGGTGTCGGCTCTGGGAGTGGTTCATCCAGAAACTCAACAGAGTTAATCATGCGGCTGGTGTATGCATCGAAAAGCTTGAATTCCTCTTCGCTGTCATCACTGAAAGCCGGAGCGATGAAGATTAAGTTCAAGCCTGCACCCGTTTCAAAATTGGGTATGGTTGAGATACGCATGAAACCGGCTTGAGTGTTGTCAAAGATGTCGTAATCGTAGGTGATGGTATCGGCCGCGGCTTCAGTTTGCTGGCGTAAAGTCGCCTCCTCAAAAAGGGTGGTGAAGTTGCCCTGCATTTCAACAATATCAGTATTGGCAAAGTTAATATACTCATTGGTATCGAGCGAATGGTTATTGAAGCCAAGTATGATGAAAAGGTCACCAAAATCGGTAAATTCACCCGTTAGGTTTGCATAGTTTTGCACTGTGTCGCTACATTCATCAATGGTTATACCTGTCAGGTAGTCCATTTTGAAATGAGTAGCAATTAATTCAGGATTGGCTCCCGTACAGTCTTGATTGTGTTCGTAATTGCTAAACTCAACGCGATCCAAGCGATCTTCCCAACCGGCCGCTGTGTCGGTTAGTATGTCTAGCCCTACTTTTGGTAGTGCCGACGTGCCATCTGGCAGCACGTCTAAAGTTGATCGGCCGTTAGCCGTCCACGCGTTACCGTCTATCGTGTACTCACCGCTACAATCGACATAAACTTGTGCTTCAACCTCTAATCCTAAAGAATCATCATTGACCAATACATCACAAAGAATGCCGGTCCCTTCTTCTCTTAGAGCAGAAACGGAAAAGTTACCGCTTTCTGACAGCTCCAGCGTTTTTTCCCATGGAAGTGGAACCACTTCAGTTTGTTCTGCACCTTCTGCATCAAGGTATGTGATCTCGGCCATCCCGTCGCTACCAGTAATGCGATAGGTCAACTCAATCGTTGTGCCACAGGCGGATAGAAGCATGAGCCCCATCCATAAACTTGCATAAAATATTTTCCTAAAAACTGTTTTTTTCATTTCCCTATACCTTAAGTAGGCTGTCATTCATACAATCAACGCACGACAAGCCAGTGCGCATCTAAAGCGTATGGGGGATAGGCAGCCTCCATGCGTCAGCTTAGAATCGGAATGTCTCATGATCACATGCTTGTCTCTTGCATTGGTCCTTAAGGTAAGTGTTTAGTTGAGTTCCCCGCCTTTTTCATGGATTTAGGCAAAACCAGCCGTTAAAATCTTTGACAGAAATAGTCCTCCTACTATCTCTCTACTCTTTTCTCTCACTCATCAAAGCTATGGAAATCATCGAATC
>JBCCSO010000626.1:0-3569 GCA_039199965.1 Chloroflexota bacterium
CCCGGGCCAGCTTTACCCAATCGGCCGCTTGTTTAGACCGCCCGCGATCAATCAGGAAATCAATAAACGAGAATAATATTTGGCTGGTTAATTGAGTGTGATTGGCTGCCAACCCAAAATCTATCGACTGGGCGATGTTGATTTGGTCAAGCTGCAAAAGGTTGAACGATGAGCTGTTGGCACGCACAAAATCAGAAACATAATGTAGCATCGGCGTGATAAGCGGGCGATGGTCTGCGTCTATGCGGCCGACGTCGTAAACGAGCTGATGGAGCGTGTAGCGATCCTGTCCCAGAGATTCCACAAGGCCGCAATCAACCAATCTGTAAAACTGCTCCGACGAGCAGCCGGTGATGGCCAGAGCCGCATCTTGGCTAAAACTGTTTGGTTTAGGTGGAAAGATGGTTAGCTGCTGGAACAGCTTCTGAACATCGGCCGAACATGCGTCTAGGCTTAAGCCAACCAGCGAAGCGATGTCAGTCCCTACAGAGGCATCGGTTAGCTTAAGGCGAGCCTGCCTCTGGCGAAGCCGCTCGAGCGCATCATAAAAACGGCGCTTTTGCCCGTGGTACCCCTGCAAATGCAAAAAACGGCCGAACAGGATAAGGGCCAGCGGCAGGCCACCGGTTGTTTCCTGCAGCATTTGCACAGCGTCAGGTTCATCTTCAAACATGTTTGGAGCTAAATTTGCCAGCAGAGACTCTGCCTCATGTGGTTGTAGTTCTGAAACGGGAAAAACATGGGGGCCGGCAAACTGCAGCGCTACGGCCGGTTGGCGGGTGGTAATCAGATAGGCAATGGATCGGCCCCCCAAGCACAGGGGTAAAACATCTTCAATCTGCCAAACATCATCAAAAATAATGAGCCGTTTATCATCAACCAATTTAGCTCGAATCAAGTTAGTTAAATCCTCTTCAGAGCTTTTGCCAATTTGATCATCTGCGATGTTGAGATGGGCAGCTAGATTTACCAAAATCGTGTGCACGTCCGCACTTGGACCAATGTTTAACCAAATCAATCCATCTGAGAAGTGGTTCGCAATTGACTCGTGATCAATCAGACAGGAAGCCGCAGTTGTTTTACCAACGCCGGGCAATCCATGCAGCGCCAAACGCTTACCCGGCCCGTCAATCAGCGATGCGGCAATTGACGCAATAAGTGATTCACGACCGATAATAGGATGAGAGGGCAGGATGGGGGGCAAGCAAGATTGGGGCTTCACGGGCACTGCGGCCACTTTTACTTTGGGTCTGCTTAAAGCCTGACTTTCTATGTGCTTGAGAAACGAGATGATTTCGTCGGTCCCGCGGCGCAGCTCTCGATAGAAAGAGCGGGATGAGATACTGAGCTGAACCATGACCCACTCAGGCAGGCGGCCGAAGCAGTATCGCTCCGTAATAATAATAAAGGCGTGCCATGCTTTGTCTTGTAGCTGAGGGCTTCCATCATCCGGCCGAAGCGTTTGGATCGCCTCGTGCAGAATCTCCTTCAATGCCATGCCGCGGCCGACTTCAGTTTCTGCTGTTCCCAGTTTAGCCAGTTTGTCGCCAACGCACTCAAGTTGAGCCAAAGGGTGTCTGCCCAAACCTGCCGTAGAATCCCAAAGCTTGAGCAGCTGGCGAATAGCGGTAGCGTTGATCTTACTTTTCGGGGTCATTTTGTCTGGTGGAGAGCTCTTAACCTCACTCCTATCCTATCATTTCAACAGCCTACACCGCATTCCTTTTGGTACTAGATACCTAGAAAATGGAACGGTTGTTTAATTTTGCCAGCCAACTTGGCAAAAAACTGGCAAAAACGGTGATGGTGCACGCTTACGCTAATTTGGTTTTTAAATCTATCTTTTTTTGAGGAGACCAAATTATGCGCAAGACATCTTTATATCTTCTTGCTACACCAACAGCCTCGCGCAAAAAAGCGACGCTGTTCACTTGTATTCTTGCCCTACTGTTTTCCGTTCTCTCAATCGCATGGTCAGCCAAATTGAATCCGGCCGAAGCGAACACAATTATTTACGTTAATCAAAACGCTTCTGGTTCCAATAATGGCACCACGTGGAAAAATGCGTATACAGATCTACAGACAGCCCTTGCGGCCGCATCTTCTGGAGATGAAATTTGGGTGGCGGCCGGGATTTATGTGCCCGGTACAAATTCATTTTCCAGCTTTTCTTTGGTGGATGGGGTGGCCGTTTACGGAGGGTTTGACGCCAGCGAAACCGTTCGAGCCCAGCGAGACTGGGTAAACAATATCACTATCTTAAGTGGTGATGTGGGGGGAGATGACACGACTGATAGCAATGGGGTTGTGCTTGATCCCGATGATGTCGTGGGAACCAACATCCGCAACATCGTGGTGGGATCAAACCTAACCGCAGCAACTGTCCTAGACGGGTTCACAATCACGGCCGGAAATGATGCGTTTTCTGGTGGAACAGCCAGTGGATTGGCCTTGAATTCAAGCAGCCCAACCGTTCAGAACATTCACTTCATCGGCAATAAAGGGTTACTGGGCGGCGGTCTCTCAATGAGCAACAGTAGTAGCCCGCAAATTGCAGACATCATCATTGAAAATAATTTAGCAAACTCTAGAGGAGGTGGCATCTACATCGACAACAGCAGCCCGACTATACAAAATGTATCTATCATCGGTAATGAGTCACTTTCACAGGGAGGAGGCATTTACAGCGTGGGCAGCGTCATTACGCTCACAAACATCGCAGTTCAGGGCAATTCGACAACAATTGATGGCGGAGGAATTTTCTTAGCCACAGGGGACAATTCAGTCCTTGATAACATCCTCATTTCAGGCAATATCGCATCAAACAATAGTGGTTCTGAAGGAGGTGGGCTGCACATTTTTGATAGTGATATTACGATTTCTAACCTAACAATCGTAGGAAACTTTGCCTCATTAGGTGGGGGCATCGCCAATAATTTTGGGACGCTTAACTTGAACAACTCAATTGTTTGGGGGAATGATGACAATGGCTCAAATCCAGAAACTGCTTCAAGCTATGAAAACTTTAACGCATCGACAAATATTCAATTTAGCACAGTTGAATCTATCAATACGTTTCAAAATTCAGGCAACAATAGTGGCAGCGATCCTCTTTTTGCCAGCACAATTAATGCGTCAGATGCCCCCACAACCACAGGAGACTTTCAGCTCCAATCCGGCTCACCGGCGATTGACGCAGGGAGTTCTGCTCTCTACACAAGCGCAAGCAATACGGACTTAGCTGGCAACACGCGCATCAACGGGTCAGCCATTGACATGGGCGTCTATGAATCAAACTTTATTCCGCTATCGCTAGCAATTGATGGAAGCGGCAGCGGTAGTGTGTCAGCAACAGGCATCAACTGCCCAAGCGATTGTGAAGAAGGGTATGCGCCCAATACGGTGGTTACGTTAACAGCCACGGCCGATACCGGATCAAATTTCATTACGTGGAGCGGCGCAAGCGGGTGTTCAAACAATCGAGTTTGTGCAGTCACCATGGACAGCGCCAAAAATATAACAGCCACAATTGATTTGAAAAACTATACGCTAGGAGCGGCCATAATTCC
>JBCCSO010000627.1:0-3568 GCA_039199965.1 Chloroflexota bacterium
GATGACATGGCACGGTGATATTAATCACGGGCTAGGCGCAGGCGTTTTCCGGCATGCAGATGTGATCATCGGCTGTTTAGATAATCGCGAGGCCCGATTATCGATTGATCGGTTTGCACAGTCGGTCGGCCGGCCGTGGGTTGATGGCGCTATTCAAGAACTAATGGGTATTTGTCGGGTATTCTGGCCCGCCAGAGGTGGCGCAAACTACGAGTGCACCCTCACCGATCGTGATTTTCAGCTGATTAGTCTGCGCTACTCATGCCCGATTTTAGCCCGTGAAAATGTGCTCCAAGGGAAGGTGCCAACCACCCCCACCAGCGCGTCTATAGTGGCGGCGTTCCAAACGCAAGAAGCCCTCAAAATTATTCATGGCATGGAAATTGAGCCGGGTAAAGCACTCATGATCAATGGGCTCACCAATGACGTCTACAAAACTGAATATCCAGTTATGGAGGATCGCATCCATCCAGCCCTTGAGCCGCTGTTTCCTCTGGAAGATGCGCGCGCAGACAAGACCACCTTGGCTGATTTACTGGCCATCGCCAAAGAAAAGCTGGGCGATGATGCAGTGCTCGAATTTTCAACTGAGTTAATCGTGAATATGATTGATCCGGCAACGGGTGAGTCAGAACCGGTATTTAAGCGGATGGCGAGTTTAACAGAGGCCTCCCTAACGGGGACAGGTGGGGTTCAGAAGCAGATGGACTTAACCTACCGGATCGATGGGAGTGAGGATTATTTAGGCAAAACGCTGGCTGAAATTGACCAACCCCCGATGACGATTATTCGAGCCCGCAATGGGGATGAGTCAGTTTATCTGGAAATTACCGGTGACAAAGATTGGTTTGTTGATTACAGCAAATATGGGTAAGAGAGTAGCCCTGTAAAGCTATGAAAATGCAGAGATTTTGATTTTCTTGTAAAAATTGCTTGCGTAGTCTCCTCATTCTCTAGGAAATATTTACTTCTATATACAGCATATGTAGCTTAACGTTTCGGTGCATAACTGCTATGATGATGAGAAGCAGTAAACACTTGAGAAAAAGTAAAAGTTGTTAAAGCGATCAAGCTAATTTTAGGGAAAGCTGTGTATTTTGATAAAACCGAACTTCAAGTAGGTATTGACTACCTACACAATTTACAATTAACAGATGAGCAAGCATGCTTGATATTTGTTGCTGAAGAAAGCAAGGATATCGTTCCTGATATACGTGCAGCCTTAGATTTGAACAGGAACACATATGCCGGTGGGATATTTCCCGGTGTTATTGCTGAGGGTGAATTGAAACAACATGGATTTGTTGTTTCGATTGTAATAACTCTTGGGAAGCCAGTCATACTGGATCTTGATGCGCTCAATGCTTCAGACCAAAGCATACAAGTAATCAGTCAACGTATTATGGCAAGTGAGTATAAACCGCTAGTCATGATTATTTCATCAAATTCTTTGGAGCAATTGGCAAAGCAAAACCACCTAGCCACATTTATTCGTGGTGCTCTACCAAGTAGAGCATCATTCATCGGTGGCTCCGCTGGCTCCGCAACACTTGAGCGCATGAATTTAGTTTTCGATAATTTTGGCTTTTATGATAACGCTGCCCTTGTTGTGGGCATTGATGAACCAAGTACTGCAAGTGCTGCGGTAGGTTGGCGCTCAGCCAATGGTAATAAGGCAAGCCTTGTTACAGAAACAAGTCCTGATGGAATAATTATCCGTAAAATCAACAACAGACCAGCAGCAGACTGGTTTGTTAATAAGTATCGTGAAGCTCGAAACGAGACAATCGAAAAATCTAATATTGACTTTACTTCAAACTTGCATATTTCATTCTTTTCGTTGACAGGTGGTCAGGTTGTTCGTGCTGTAGTTGACGTAACGCCTGATGGAGGACTTGTACTTGGGGGAACAATTCCGTTGGGAGTTACAATCATGTTAGTTGACACAAAGCCTAGATTTGTCGATGCTGAAGTTAAGAGCGTCATGCGTGAGCTCAATCTAGAAGCGAATAAGGTCACAAACTCATTCATTGTCCAATGTGTGACTCGCCCACCTATAATGGAGGATGATCTTTCAACTCAGCTTCAGATAGTGGAAAAAACTATTTGTGATGAAGGTTCAAAAGGGTTGGTGGGTTTTATAGCTTTTGGGGAATTTGGCCACGTACATCGAGCCACTCATATTGACTACTTAAATATGTCTATGGTGGTAGCTGCAACTATGTCGAAGGTGCCTCAGACAGAGTCTGACCTTGTGTTGGTTTAATCTGCTACTTTTATGGGACGCGAAATGTCTTGATTTTCTAAAATTGGCTTACTGTTAATACCCTACTAAATTTTACAAAGCTAACTAGATGAGCCTGTAGAAGAGTTATGCGGGGCCTTGCTCAGATCCTTGTCCAAAAAACTAAAAAGCTGCTTTGACAGCCCAAATCAACTTGTCAGATTGCGCCGTCTGTACCGTGCGTGGATCAAGCAAAAGCGCATCATCTTGAATCCGGCCGATGACGTGCGGCGGCACCTGACGCAGTCTCGCATTGAACGCTTCCAACTCAGAATGGCGAATCTCAAGCGCCCAAGTATCAAAACTGGTTCCCGGTAGGCTACCACCCCCAACGGTTGATTTCGCCGGTACAACGGCCGACGCTATTCCGGCCGATTTAAGCTGTTTTTGCCACTTTTTGGCTGTCTTTTTGATCCCGTCTAGCGGCTTTTCCATCATCGCCCACACCGGAATTTCAGACAGGCCTTCACCCTTTAAATAGTGGGTGAGCGTAGTAGCCAAGGCCGCAATACACAGTTTGTCCGGCCGCAAAGCGCGGGCTAACGGGTGTCGCTTAAGCGTCTGTATCAAATCTTCTCGGCCGATGATGACACCTGCCTGCGGGCCACCCAGTAGCTTATCACCACTAAACGCGATTAAATCAGCTCCGGCCGCAACGCCTTCTTGAACAGTTGGTTCATGGTCTAAGCCGTACTTGGCCGTTTCCAGCATGCACCCTGACCCCTGATCGTAAAGCAGGGGGATATTGTGTTTTTTGGCTAAGGCGGCTAAATCGGCTATGTCAGGCTCTGTGGTGAATCCAACGATTTTAAAATTGGAATGATGGGCAATCATGATTGCGCCCGTATTTTCATTGATGGCGTTTTCGTAGTCCCGCAAATGGGTCCGATTGGTGGTCCCAATCTCTTTTAGGATGGCGCCTGACTGGGCCATTACGTCAGGCACCCGGAAGCCACCACCAATCTCTACCAGTTGTCCCCGGCTGATGATCACCTCTTTGCCTACGCAAAAAGTTTGCAACAGCATCATCACGGCCGACGCTGTGTTATTAACAACGATTGCCGCCTCGGCCCCAGTCACTTGCTTGAGAAGCCGCTCTGCATGTACATCCCGTTTCCCCCGTTTACCATTTTCAATGTCGAATTCTAGCGTGCCGTAACCGGCCGCTGCTTCTTGCACGGCCGCTTGCGCCGCTTTGCTGAGCGTGGCCCGCCCCAAATTGGTGTGTATGACCACGCCTGTTGCATTGATCACCCCGTGCAGTGAGGGTGCCATCGAGCTTGC
>JBCCSO010000628.1:0-3540 GCA_039199965.1 Chloroflexota bacterium
ACCCACGGCCGGCCGACCGACTGTGCAAACCGATCAATCGATAATCGGGCCTCGCGATTATCTAAACAGCCGATGATCACATCTGCATGCCGGAAAACGCCTGCGCCTAGCCCGTGATTAATATCACCGTGCCATGTCATCACGTTGACATCTGGATTGATTTCTTTTACGCGTTCGGCCGCGGCATCTACTTTACGGCGGCCGCGGTCTGATTGGCGGAACAAAATCGAACGGCTCAGATTGCTGTCCTCAATCGTATCAAAGTCAGCAATGATCATGTTCCCAATGCCCATCAGGGCCAAGTTTTTGATTACTTCGTTGCCTAAGGCACCTGCTCCAATGACCAAAGCGGTCGCCTCGCGCACAACTTCTTGTTTCCACCAGCTTATGTAGCTAAATGTATGGTACCGATCTGTATCTGGATCAGTAATCACCAATGTCTCAGTCATTTTACACTCCAATAAAGAGTCAGTTTTTGAATTTGGCTCAGCAGCAGAATGTGAATTCAAGACCTTCAGGTTTTAAGACCCCAAAGAGTCTCTGGCTGAATGAGCCAGACACTTATCTAGGTGAGCCTTGTTATTTTAGAGATTAATTATTAAAAGCGCGATTGAAGAAACCGCGCGGTCACAAACACACTGGTCAATACGGGGATTGTAGGCTCATGTTGCAAGCTTTAGCTCTTTTTACGACCGCTCCTTTTCCGGTTATCGTTGCGTCCCTTATTTTGCCCATTACGACGATTGTTTTTTCCTTTATTACTCCGGTTGTTCCGCTTATTTTGTTTCGGCCGGTCTTCTTGTTCAGCCACCTTTTTTGGTTCAGGTGATGGTAAGGTCGCTGGATTTACAAGGTTGCCCACATAGTAGTCGTTCAGAAGCAAAGCTACAGTTTCGGCCGCTTCAGCATTATCAGGCTCACCCAAAGCCTGCACAAACGGCAGCAAGCGGGTTGAACGGGTCACTTCCAGATTGTCGTGTGCGTCCTTAAGCGTTTTTAATTTTTCAACCAGCTTACCAGAAATCGCTTCGGCAACCTGATCTTCAGTTGGGGCAGGCTGCTTGTCAAATTCAACCTTGAAGTCGCGCACTAATTTATGCATTTGCACTTCATCAAAGCCTGCCACAATCGAGTAAGCAGTACCACGAACCCCCGCCCGGCCGGTCCGCCCAGCCCGATGGATGTAGACCTCAAGATCTTCTGGCAGCTCAAACTGAATTGAATGGGACAGGTGAGGAATATCAATACCTCGTGCGGCGACGTCTGTCGCAACCAAAATGCGCAGCTGTCGATTGCGTACCCGCATCAGCACCTTCTCACGGGCGTGCTGTGGCAGGTCCGAAGTCAGCAGATCACTATCAAACCCCATCCTGCTTAAGATGGTGTTGACGTAGTTCACCCGCTGCCGTGTGTTACAAAAGATGATCGCGGCTTCAGGCTGCTCAATTTCGAGCAGGCAGCGCAGTGTCTTATCTTTTTCGGTTGGCTCAACCACATAAGCCACATGAGTGACTTCATCGGCCGAAATTTGGTCGGTGCTCAAATTGATAAATTCGGCATTCTTTTGGAATTGGCTGGCCAATGAGCGGACAGTAGGAGGAAATGTAGCGGAAAACATCGCTACCTGAACATCGTGCTCTGGAAAATAGGTACGCACAGCCAGCATATCTTGATAGAAGCCCATTGAAAGCATGCGGTCTGCTTCATCAAAAATGAGGGTGGTGAGCAAATCTAGGGTCAAATTGCCGCTTGAAAGATGGTCTAGTACCCGGCCGGGAGTACCTACAATCAGTTGGGCACCGCGCTTAAACGCTTTAACCTGCTTGTCATATTTTGTGCCACCGTACACCGGCACCACATTAACGCCCAAGCCATCTAAGAGTTTTTCCGCTTCCTTAACCACTTGAATTGCTAACTCACGGGTTGGGACAAGTACCAGCGCTTGGCAGTCAATTTCTATGGGATCAATTTTTTCAATTAGAGGAAGTATGAAGGCACCAGTCTTACCGCTCCCTGTTTGGGCCTGAACCATGATGTCTTGCCCTTTAACCATGAAGGGCAGCGCGGCCGACTGCACCGGGGTCAGGCTAGTCCATCCTGCATTCTCGAGAGCAACCCTAATAAACTCCGGTAGTTCCTCTATTTTCAGCTCAGGATAGTCTGCTGTTTCTTCGCTACTTTCTTCTCGATTTTGATTATTTTTCATATGCGTAGTTTTAGCATTTCTTATTTTTTGTTTATACCCGTCTTATACCGCTCTTACAAACAAAATAGATAATATCAGCACGATTTAGCACTCACAAATACAGAGTGCTAAGCCGATAATACAAATCTAACACAGCGTAATTCTTTTGGAGGATTATATAAAAATGACAACTTTAGTTCGTTGGAACCCAAACCGCAGCATTCGCAGAATGCAAACCGATATGGATCGTTTGATGGAATCGTTTTTCGAGTCACCACGCGCGACCCCCTCTAGCAACTGGGGCTTGGCCCTAGACGTGGTTGAGACAAACAGTGAGTATGCAGTTTCGGCCGTTATTGCTGGCCTAAAGCGTGAAGACATCGACATCACCATAGAAGATGGCATTTTGTCAGTAGCCGGTGAATTCAAAAACGAGTTCGAGAAAACCAGTGATGAAGATGATGACAACAGTGTACGTTATCACTTGCGCGAGCGCCGATACGGCAGCTTCAGCCGCAAGCTCCGCTTACCTAAAGATGTAGACGTTGAGGCGATCTCCGCCAAACACGAAGATGGTATCTTGAGCATCACACTACCGAAGAGCGAAGCTGCTCAACCGAAGAAAATTTCCGTTTCATAATCATCTCCTTAACAGAGCCCGGCGGGCTTTATGAGCATTTTGCCCGCCGGGTCACTCCTCAAGCAGATCATAGTCAGATAAAATTTAGCTGCCCAAGGACAGATAAATCCTTGAAAACATCTCATTTTTCCAGAAAGCCGGTCACGTAGACCGGCTATTTTTTTGTCTGCAGTTTACCATCAACATTAGGCTTAGAAAGCAAAAAGGCCCCGCTGTGAAACGGGGCCCATCATAAAGATTACTTTTTAAACTGTCTTGCAGTTAACCAAAAAATTTAGTCTTGAGCAATTAGGGGCAGATACAGTATACGCTGATTTGAAACGAGGCTCGCACCTACAGATTGATTTGCACCGCCACCGCTCACAATGATTGTGGCAATTTCACCGGCCGCAAATGTGATCGGATCAATGTCTAAAACAGTTCCAGAGCTGTTGGTCACGATAAGATCATACTCAACACCTGCATCCAGTTCGATGTAGTCTGAAAGCGTTCCGAAAGGAACATTAGACAAATTGGCTAGAACAAGTCCTGTGCTTTCATTCCGCACATCAACGCCCGTGTTGGCAACAACACTATCGAAGGGGGCAAAATGACCAATTCTAATTTTTGCTTTTCCGGCCGAAGGTGGGGTGTTGTTGTCTTCAACTAATTTAATTTGACTAGGCTGATTGGTACCAGCGTCACCAGAAAGAATTGCGGTATATTCCTTGGACAT
>JBCCSO010000629.1:0-3536 GCA_039199965.1 Chloroflexota bacterium
ATCCAACTCCAGTTAGCTTAGTTTACTGACTCTTCGGCCGCTTTTTTTAGTGCCGTAGTTTGGGCATCAAATCCAGCCTGTACCTTTTCGATTGGCACGAAACCAGCCCCCCCGCCGTTAAAAACCGCTTGGCTAAAATATTTGGTCGGTTTACCTACTTTTTGACTCAGTCTTTGTATGCGAGTGGCTTTTATCATACCAATCTTTGCCATAAAACTCGCATAGTCATACTCCCACTCCGCAATTATTTCACCGTTATTTTCGTAGGGAGGCTGGAAGTTAGTGACCAGCTCTTTTGAATGGGTTGTATTGTTATCACCCGGAAACCGAACGGTAAAATCCATCATGACCCCTTCTACCGGTTCGCTTGTATTAGACTCGATCCGAATTACGAAGGGGTTCCACAGTGGATAGTTACCGATACCTACCATAATTTCCCAAACCTTATCGATTGGAGCACTAATTTCACACTCGGCCGTAGCTTGAATTCGGCTCATCGATGATCACTCATCTCCAACTGCAAATAAAGTGTTGTCTTCAGCCTTTAATTCCCATGTTTGCTCAGCAATTGAGAAAATGTAATCTTCATCTATTTCAATGCCTAATCCATGTCCGGTTGGGACTGTGATGGTGCTGTCTGCTGTGTTAAGGCTAAAGCGATCTCCTACATCCTGATTGTAGTATCGGTCAGTTGCAGAAATATCTCCGGGAAGGGTGAAGTTTGGCATGGATGCTAAGTGCAAATTGCCTGCCCGGCCGATGGCGGTTTCCAACATTCCCCCGCACCACATGTCAATTCCAGCCGCTTGAGCCATGTCATGGATTTTAACTGCATTGGTAAAACCACCTACACGGCCAACTTTCATATTAATGATGCGCCCCGCTTTTAAATCAATCATACACTGCACATCGGCTGGACTGTGGATACTTTCGTCTAAGCAGACGGCTGTTTGAATTTGAGCCTGTAGTCGTGCGTGATCCGCAATATCATCATAGCTCAGTGGTTGTTCAAGCATTAGCAAATTATATGGGTCAATCTGCTTGAGCAAATCAACGTCATTCAGTGTAAAGGCTGAATTGGCGTCACCCATTAGCAAAATATTTGGGAATTTAGATCGAATCCGTTCTATCGGCTCGATTAGCCAGCCCGGCTCAATTTTCATCTTGATCCGGCCGTATCCTTCTTCTACAAATTTAGCCACACGCTCTTCAAACAGCTCGACTGTGGGCTGGATGCCGATGCTTACTCCAACCTTTACCCGATCCCGAATCCCACCCAGCATTTTAGATAGAGATTTTCCTTCCGCCTGACCAAATAAGTCCCAGACGGCGTTTTCAAGTGAAGCTTTTGCCATCACATGGCCACGTACTGGTTTCATGAGTCTGTGCATGTCTGACGGATGCTCAACTGTCTGACCCACCGTCATAGGGATTAAAAAATCGGTGAGGACGTGCCATGCTTCTTTGTTGGTATCAGACGAATACCACGGCCCCATACTAGCAACGCACTCACCCCAAGCCACAATGCCATCGGCCGTGATGCGGGTTAAAATCGTTTGACGATTGACTTGGGTGCCGAAACTTGTGCGGAATGGGTGGACTAGCGGAATTTGAATTTGATAGAGTTCAATTTTTTCAATTTTCATAAGATTTTTTAATTGGTTGGCAGTTGATAAAATGACGAGATAAAGTCCAACCTCATTCCATCATCCTATCGACTTAAATTGTTCGATTATCTATTTAGGTTTCCAATTGTTCTCAAATAAATAATGGCATATTGGATCCCCCAAAATTAAATCGATGACAGTGTAATTATTGTCAAATGCGGTCGTAAACAACTTGCGGGTGTGCATACGCCATGCGATGCCACTGGCTATTGAAGATTTTTTAACACCTTGAAAGTCACGCGGGACTTGAAGCAGCAGATAACGGGGGCCCTGATTGAGCATGTCTACGTCAATCAATTCTTCAGGAATGAGCAGCCTGTTTTTTTCATAGGATTGGTTAAGTAAAAGCCCATCATCCGCCAAGATTGAATCCACAGTTGGCTGCTCTGGTTTTTTACTTTCATGCGATTCAACCCAGCCGGACGACAGCCACCAATCTACTCCGAAACGGTCAGTTTCAATGCCTCTGTTGAGCTCATCATCTAGGAGGCCATACAGATTTTGATAGTAGGTATTGCAGACTGCCCCCAGTTTACGGATGTTGAGCGAGCCGTTCATTGTTTCAAGTGGGTCGTAGGTCCATGTCATCCAGTCAAACCCTTTCTTAAGCGCATATGCTCGCTGTGCCCATTTTAACTTGGCTCCCAGTCCTTTTCCTTTATATTCAGGGATTACCCCGGCCATATGTGAGGCGCACTTCCACTTTTGTTTGCTTTCTACATATGCCCAAAATCCCCAGCAAAAGCCAATCGGCCGATCACCATCGAACGCCAGCAGCACAACGCCACCATTCTCTTTGGCTATGGTTTGACTTAGATGGCCCGGAATGGCTTCTAAGCCGTCGCTGCCCCATGCTGCCATGCCAATTTGTTCAATGTGTCGGCCGTCTTCGGCTGATTTTATTGGGCGGATTGTGAGGTTCATTTCCTTAAAAATAATGTCAATTGTTTGTCCAATTATCTTGTAAACCTACAAGATGTCCATTCTAATTTATGGGATACAATCTTTCTAATGGGCAATGGTGAGCAGCCAGTGGGCAGTATTTAACTTATTTCATTGACCATCTATTTTTGAAAATAATTTAAAGGTATTGAGTTTATGATCGATGGTGTACATGGCACACACAACGCAGTTCCAGATGACCGGAACAAAGATGTTTTAATTTATGTAAATGGGGAGTTAACCAAGAGAGAAGATGCCAAAATTTCTGTGTTTGATAGTGGCTACTTGGTAGGAGATGGGGTTTGGGAAGCGCTTCGGCTACATGAAGGGGTGTTGGTTTTCGTAGAAGAACATTTTGACCGCTTGTGGACGGCCGCAGCTACCGTGGGGATGAAGCTGCCATGGACAGAAGACGAACTGAAAGCAGAAATCTGGAAGACCTTAAATGCTAACGAGATGGTTGACAATATTCATTGCCGTTTCATGGTGACGCGCGGCATTAAAAAAACTCCGTCTCAGGACCCACGCCTGACCATAACAGGGCCAAATCTGGTTATCATTGCTGAGCATAAAAAAGCCAGCAAAGAATCAAAAGAGAATGGAATTACGCTTTTTACTAGCACCATTCGTCGGGGTCAGCCAGACTACCTAGATGCCCGTCTGAACTGTCACAGTAAATTGCATGAGGTGATGGCTTTGGTACAAGCCATCGAAGCCGGAGCAGATGAAGCGCTGATGCTGGATGTGAACGGCATGGTGGCCACCTGTAACGCAACGAACTTTTTCATCGTAAAAAATGGTGAGCTGCTGACCTCCACCGGCCAATATTGCATGAACGGTATTACGCGTGGTAAGGTGATTGAAGTGGCGGCCGAACACGGAATTCCTTGCTACCAAAAAGACTTTTCACTCTTTGACGTTTATGGG
>JBCCSO010000630.1:0-3536 GCA_039199965.1 Chloroflexota bacterium
TACAGGGTACACATCTGGGACGGTGGCGTGGACGTACGGCTCGACACATCTTCTAAACGGGACTACGGCCCATCGGGTTGGGAGCAGTTCATCTTTAACAAGCCTGTGGAGCGCTCGTTTAACATTCAGCTTGAAACGGTAAGCGGCACCCCGGTATCTGAAGTGTACCGCGTGCAGTCGGTTGATGACTGTAATCGGAATTTACTCTACTTCATTTTCATCCAAAACAGATAATGCTGTATCTTGTGGCAACTCCAATCGGCAATCTAGAAGATATGTCTTTCCGGGCTGTGCGTACTTTGCAAGAGGTTGACCTGATTGCGGCCGAAGATACGCGTCATTCGGGAAAATTGCTCAAGCACTTCGATATCAGCACCCCACTGGTGAGCTTCCATGATCACAGTGATAACAGCAAAATTGAGCAGCTTATCGGCCGGATGGCAACTAGCCGTGTGGCTCTGATTTCTGATGCAGGTACACCCGGTTTGTCTGATCCCGGTTATCGCTTGGTGCGGGCGGCCATCGATGCAAACATTCCAATCACCCCCATTCCCGGTCCGGCTGCAGCTATTGCCGGACTGGTCACCAGCGGACTCCCCACCGACCAGTTTTTGTTTATGGGCTTCCTACCTCGCCAAACTGGTAAACGGCAAAATGCCCTTAAAGTGGTCCAACAATTATCTTGTACCCTTATCGCTTACGAATCACCCCATCGTTTACCCGCGCTGCTTGAAGATATCCTGACCGTTTTAGGAGATCGGCCAGTAGTTGTATGTCGCGAGATTAGCAAAATGTACGAAGAGTTTTGGCGTGGCTCAGCACAAGAGGCCGCTGCATATTTTACCCAAGACAATGTGCGCGGGGAGGTAACCATTGTGATCGGTGGAGCAGCTGAGGAGCAAGCTGAGTGGGATGATAACGCTCTGCTAGATGCGCTCAAGCAGGCCATAGACAGCGGTATGAGCAAAAAGGATGCGGCTGCTCATGTGGCCGCCATGAGCGGCCAGAAGAAGAGGCAGGTTTACCAGCTTTCTCTCACATTGTAAATCGATCTGAGATTATTCATTAACGAGAGCGTATAAAGACATAAGTCCATTTCTGACTGTTCGCATTAGAGGTAGAATTGGTCTACAAAAGTAATATGTCCAATACCGCCGTCACCCCCACGATTGAAACTTATGGAAAATGGGTTCTCATTGCCACCATTTTTACAGGGTCGATGGCATTTATCGATGTATCGGCTCTGCACGTAGCGTTGCCTACTATTCAGCAAGATTTACAGTCTACGGCCGCTCAGCTTTTATGGATCGTCAACAGCTATGCTCTCATGCTTGCTTCGCTACTCCTTGTTAGCGGATCATTGGGAGATAAGCTAGGACAAAAGCGAGTATTCATTGTAGGCATCGTCATTTTCATCGTGTCTTCTGTCGCGTGTGGGCTAGCTAGTACATCGCGCATGCTTATTACCATGCGTACTATTCAAGGCATTGGTGCTGCTGTGATGGTCCCTGGTAGTCTGTCGCTGATTGTTTCTCACTACCCTTCTAGTGATCAAGGACGAGCAATCGGGATATGGTCGGCTGCAACCGCTCTGGTTACTGTATCTGGGCCGCTCTTGGGCGGTTTTTTAGCTGATGCAGGGTTGTGGCGATACCTGTTTTACATTAACGTACCGCTAGGAGCTATCGCCTTGGCTGCGCTGACTCAAGTTCCAGAAAAAAGTAATTCGGCCGAGAATCAGCCGATAGACTTTATAGGTGCGATCCTTGCAACGGTTGGTTTGGCAGGCATTACCTATGGTTTTCTGTCTGTAGCCGAGCTTGAAGGTGGTTTTGCTGATCCGCAGGTCTGGGGCACTTTAACTGTAGGCACAGGCAGCCTGATCGGATTTATATTTTGGCAAATGAATACGGATCATCCGATGGTGCCGTTGTATTTGTTTAAGTCTCGTACGTTTTCAGCCACCAATTTCGTCACATTTTTGCTTTATGGAGCCATGAGTGTTTTTTCATTCTTTTTGTCTTTGAATTTGGTGCAAATTCAAGGGTATGAGGCGCGTGAAGCAGGGCTGGCATTTTTGCCATTTGCGTTTTTGGTTGTAATTATGTCCCCTTGGGCCGGCCGCATGTCTGATCGATACGGGCCGCGCCCAATGCTAACCGTCGGTCCTATTCTGGCGGGGCTTGGTTTCCTGTGGATATCCTTTATCGGATTGACCGCAGGTGCATCCGAAATGTGGACGACTTTCTTTCCGGGCGTCTTGATATTTGGGTTAGGTATTTCACTTACTGTGGCTCCATTAACGACGGCCGTGATGACCGCTCTGCCCAGCCATTACGCCGGTGTGGCTTCTGGAGTAAACAATGCGGTGTCCCGCACGGCCGGTGTGCTGGCTATCGCCATTATGGGGGGGATTGCCATTATCGTGTTTGAACAGAGCCTTGCTACTCGGATTCTAGAGTACTCGATGACGGCCGACCAGCAGAAAGAGATGCTTTTGAGTGCCAGCCAATTGGCTGAAACTCAAGTTCCTAGCTCAGTTGATGATGAGACGACGGCGATGCTTAGTACTGAAATAAAGCTTGCATTCGTAGATATGAATAGGATTATCATGCAACTGTGTGCGATTTTTGCTATTGCTAGCGGTATCATTGCGTGGGTATTTTTAGAGTCAGGTACTACACAAAGTCAACAAGGGCGTAAGCAACAGACGACTACGATCATCCATTAAAGGGTAAAAGATAGCTGACCGGTTGCAAATTCCAATTTGCAACCGCTGCTGGCCGTGTATTAACCACCAACTTTTCTAGGATAGGATTTAACCATGGGATTATTTGACTTCTTAAAAGGAAAAAAGCGGAATTGGAACAATATTATTGAGGTCACCGACAGTAATTTTAAACAGCAAGTGATTAATCGGTCTCACAAAGAGCCTGTTCTGGTAGATTTCTGGACCGATAACTGAGGCCCTTGTCGCCAAATGACTCCCGTGTTGGAGCGCATAGCTAGTGAACATGACAGCGGTTTTATTCTTGCTAAAGTCAATGCTCGCGCTAATCCACAGGCTGTGATTAAGAACAGCGTGCGTGGAACACCTACTGTCAAAATTTATCGGAACGGAAAGGTAGTTGAAGGCTTCGTGGGCGGCCGCTTGGAAGCTCAAGTCCGCAACATCGTATCTGGAGTGATTGATCGTGACCCACCGGCTCCACTGGTTAAGGTGAGCAGCGATCCTCGACAGCGATTGGGCCAAGCTAAGAGCCATCTCAAAAAAGGGCGTGGCTTTGAAGCGGCCGTTTCTCTGAAAGATTTCCCAGATGGAAATTTAAAAGCTGATGCAGATAAACTTTTGCCGGTCGCTCAATTTATTTGGGATCTTGATGATGGAGACCGCGGGTCTGGAAAAAGCAAAATTGACGAGCTTTATGATCAGGCACTCGATGCGTTTGATCGTAAAACACCGGCCGATGCTATTGAGCCCCTAGAAAAGGCCCAAAAATTACTTTCGAAAAATAGTCAGGTGGAGGTCGGCCGAA
>JBCCSO010000631.1:0-3535 GCA_039199965.1 Chloroflexota bacterium
ATCTCCCAATGCTGGTAATGCAACGCTTGATGCTTGGGCGCTTGAACGTGTGAAAGAAACGACCGTCAATGTGCGGGCTTCTCTAGACGTGTATGATGCAGAAAAAGCTACGGAACATCTAGAAGCCCTAATTGAAGATGTGTCAAACTGGTACGTGCGCCGCTCGCGCCGCCGTTTCTGGCGGGGTGAGATGGATGCGGACAAGCAAGCCGCATATCAAACCCTGTACAGTGTTCTAGTTGATACGGCGAAGCTTTTAGCCCCATTCATCCCGTTCACAACGGAGGAGATGTACCAGAACTTAGTGCGTGCCGTAGATAGCAACGCTCCTGAAAGCGTTCATCACACGCTTTATCCAGAAGCGGCCGAAGCTGATTTGGATCGTGCCTTGCTCAATAAGATGCGATTGGCAATTGTGACGGCTAGCTTGGGGCGTGCGGCCCGCGGCTCGGCCGACATTAAGCTGCGCCAGCCGCTTGCGAAGGCTCGCGTCAACGTGGGATCACAGCAAGAAGAAGCGGATTTGCAAGAACTGGCTGATGTCATCTCTGAAGAGATCAATGTCAAAGAGATCGAGATTGTGTCAGAAGTTGGGGAGTTGGTTAGCTACAAGCTAATGCCAAACAACCGCGCACTGGGGCCTAAGCTAGGTAAGGCGTTCCCGAAGGTGCGCAATGCTCTGATGCAGCTTGACCCGGCCGAAAGCGCGCGTATTCTGCAGGCTGGGGATAAATTAAAAGTTGATGTGGATGAAGAAAGCTATGAGCTAGACAGTGAAGATGTCATCGTTCAAACAGAAGCTCAAGGTGATACGGCCGTTGCCAGCGACAAAGGCGTTACGGTAGCCCTTGAAACAGAGCTAACACCAGAACTGGCACAAGAAGGGTTTGCTCGTGACCTCATCCGTACCATTAATGACCTGCGCAAGAACAGCGGTTTAGCAGTCGAAGATCGGATTGATTTGGCCGTAGCTACCAGCGGTGATGTTGCCCTTGCAGTTGAGAACTTTGGCGATTACATCTCATCAGAGACGTTAGCGGTTAGCTTGGCATCTGGTGAGCTTTCGGACGCAACTGGACAAGAAACTGTGACCGTCGGCGGGGTCGAGGCTACAATCATGCTGAAGAAAAATAATTAATAAGGAACAATGAATGATGAATGGTTAATGGAGTATTCCCATTAATCATTCATCGTTGGCTATTTATTAGTTATTTTTGATTCGATAGGTAACACTTTTCGACCCTAAATCGACCTCAATTATGAGACACTTTATGAGCTTTCCTTCGATCAAAAATTCAGCACTTATCATTTTTATTTTCTCATTTCTATTGTTAGGGGCTTTTGCACTGGCTCAAGCTGACGAGCGTATCACATCACCAGTTGCTCCAACACCTACACCCGGTTACGTTTGGTCAGCCGATGATCAAGAAGAAGAGAAATCCTCAGATTTTCAGCAGCCAAGATCGCTCAACGCCATCTTCGAGGTGGGTGCCGACAGCTGTACAGGCGCAGGCGAACTGCTCCTCAGCTACGACGGTTTTATTGTGGAATCTGTTGGTGATGAAACCAGTAATATCGGAGATTACACCACCGGAATTTCCCCGGCTGATCCAAATATAACCTGTCTAGCAGGCACCAGTCGGCCGCAGGGGTATCGCTCAGTTTGGTACAAGGTAACAGCCCCAGTTGGCGGAACGATGACGATCAAAACCGTCACAGATCAAGACTATAAGCGGAACTACGACACCGTTATTGCCGTCTTCTCTGACAGCTCAGCTGGTGCGTGCACGGGGCTTACGCAGCTGGCATGCAATGACGACTTTGATGCGTTCTTATCAGAGGTTTCGTTTCGGGCAGAGCAAGGAGAAACGTACTACATTGAGGTTGTAGACCGAAACATCGCAGCAAGCGGCCCCGTCCACGTCAATATAGAAGTGGGCATGGAACCTGACTCAGGCTGGGTCTCAGTTACAGGCGAGGGAGGAGCCGCGACCGCAATGCCCCATCGTTTAAGCCGTCATGCAGTTGTCATGAATGGGCCAGATGCTTACATTATCGCCGGGCAAAACGTACTGGAACCAAACATTAAGCGCTTGGGGCAGATGTGGCGCTATGAAACTGATACGGGTGCATGGGTTCAACTAGCCGATATGCCAGCAAATGAGGCAGCTGACGGCCGGGGCTACTCTGCCACGGACGCCATTTTAGTGGGCGATAAAATCCACATGATTTCAGGCTATGTGGGCAGCGCTGACAGCTACGCGGGTGAGCACTGGGTTTATGATATTCCGTCCAATACGTGGAGCGTTCAAACCAGCCCGCAGCTTGACTGGTTTGGAGATGGGCTGCAGGGCCCTGTGGGATACGGCGAGCTAAGCAGCTTCCAAGACGGGAACCAACAAGGTTTTTACTTAACAGGCGGTTTGGCCGGGCAACCGTTGGCCAGTGATTCAACGCTCGTGCGGCCGTCGGCCGAAGTGCGCCGCTATTCTGAAGTAGGCACGACCAAAGGCTGGGTCACAGAGCCAGACATGCAAGTCTCACGCTATGGCCATACGGCCGTCACGATTGGAGGCACCGTGTGTGTGGCAGGTGGGCTAACCAACGATGGCTCAAACAAAATTGTAGACTTGGTTGAATGCTATGATCGCTTTGGGGCGGCAAGTTGGTTCACCATAGAGCCGATGAATACATCACGCTACTATGCGGGAAGCGTTGTTGGGCCAAACGGGGTTTGGTACGTCTTTGGCGGCCGGGATGCGAGCCAAAACTATGTTTCAACAATGGAGGCGATTGATATCACTCAGCCCGGCGCAACGTGGCAAACGCTTGATCTCAGCTTTAGCCTAGATAACCCACCCTTTGCATGGCTGCGGGGTGACTTTGTAAATGAGCGCTTGTATCTGTTTGGTGGAGACATTCCCAACAACTTCCCAACTGGCGTGGTCCAAAGCCATGATTTTTCACAGCTTGAACTGCCTCAAACAACCACCGCCATAACTCCCACGAATGCCATCTACATTCCGTCCGTCTCTTACGAGCCTGCAGCTGCTGTTTCCGCTCCGCTGGGTGCACAGGAAGTCTTTATTGGCAGCCACGTTTTTGACAACTATGACGGCCCCGGCGATGCGTACAACATCTACCAGTTTAATCCAGCCACAACGGTTTCTGTCATGTTTGACCTTGTGATTCCAGATGATGCCGACTACGATTTGCTCCTTTACGACGCGGATAAAAATCTTGTACAAGTTGGCAACAATATCGGCTCACGCGGTGAGTGGCTGATGGGCACCTTTCCGGCCGGACGTTACTATTTAATCGTGGCGCGGGTAGCACCGCCACCCTCACTGCCGCCGTCTGAAGCAGGCTATGAGCTGTTTGTTAGTCCCCATCCATAGTCAGTGGTCAGTGGTCAGTAAAAAGTATGAAGTTTAAAGTGACAACCAACCCTAAACCAACTCATGACGCTCAAAATTCTCCATTTCGCTGACGCACATATTGACATGGTCACGACCGGCCGGTTTGATCCTGCCTC
>JBCCSO010000632.1:0-3535 GCA_039199965.1 Chloroflexota bacterium
ATAGCTGCTCCGCTGGTGGGGCAAAATCTGCCAAGATGCGGCTAGCCACGTTAGCCAACTGAGCAGCAAAATCGCCAAAATGCGTGACAGGGCGTATCCGCGGTCATACAAATTTTGGAAAACGGCAAAGCTAATGGGGAAGGTGATTAGCCCCAGCGCAATGACAACGAGCCACCATGCTACAGCGGCCGCAACTCCGCTGTTTGATAGCCACCCATCGGGATTAAAAATCTCCCACCACGTGCCTCCTTGCTGCTGCATTTCTTGCGTTTCGGCCGGTAAATACAGACCGTTGGGGGATTGAGTAGCTTCCAGCGGGTTTTGGAAAGTGGCTGTTTTTAGATCTACTTCAGCCAAGTAGCGCGCGGCTGCCAAATCGTCATATGCCTCTGTTTTTTTGAAAATCCACACGGGCGGGTGATCGTAGACGCTGAACGCTTCTTCGGCCGCAAACATGCCGGGGGGGGGCCACGCTTTAACCGGCACCTCGCCCCAGCCAAACTGTCCCGTTGTATCATTCATATCAATCGGACCGATGCTCATTTCCCCGTGAAATTCTTGGATCATTTCAAAACCAAGTTCACCATTAAACAGGCCATCGTAGTAATGGATCATAAGGGGATAGGTGATTGGCAAACGTGGCAGTGACCAGAGTGAGCGCTGACTGCTCAGAACGATGTAATCGGCTTCTTTGATCCACGTGTACAGTTCAACCCGCTTTGCATCATCATCAGGATGGGTGGTTGCCATCGGTCCGGTGCTGAGCCCACGATAGTATTGGGAATAGGGGTCACGACCCCGGCCGCGTACAGGAAGCGGATCGTCCCAATGTTCGCTGGAGATGATGCTGGTTTCAAGTCGCACGGGGGCATCGGCCGTGCTTTCAATGTGCAGCTGATGGCGATCCCCGGCCGCAAACTGCACCGGCTTGATGTCTAAGTGGATCGGTTTGCGAGTTGGTGTCCCGCTGATGACCGCTTCGCCACCGGTTAAAAATGGTTGATCATATGCCCCGTCAATTGTTAGCCGGATTGTGGCATCGGTCAGTTCATTTTCGGCCGTTAGATAGTTGATTTCAATCGCTTCAACTATACCGTCTTCCGGAAGGATAAATGGCATGATGTAGCCACCAGCATCTGGGAACAGAGAGGTGTCACGGAGCGGTAAGTTGTGGATCTTGGGACCGTCTGCTGACTGGTAGTGAAGAGAAATAGCGGTGGGTACATTCTCATAAATCCAGTCGGATGCGGCCACACGGGTCATTGGCTGCCGATAGATGTTGGTGAAACCGTTGGCCCACAGCAGGCTGGCAACAACGGCTAGAGTTGCCAATCCGCTGAAGCTGGCCCAATAAACCTGATTTAGCGCTTTGTTGTTTTTGCGCACATTCATCCGAATATACAGGCGTTGTATGGCCCAAACAGTAAACCAGCCACCTAGAATAAACAGAGTCGGGTAGATTGGGAGAAAGTAACGGATCGATTTGACCCATCGGGTGCCAATAAATAGGAAATAGCCGACGGTCCAGAAAAGTGGGATGGCGTGTAACAGCCAATCTTTTTTACCGTTGACGGTGCGCCACAAGGCAAAGCCGACCCCCAGCCACGCTAGTAATGCAGCAAGCGGCCCCATCCCGTAGAGGAACATGTTGGTCAGCGGGAAAATAATCGCCGGCCGATCTGTCCACTGCAGCGCCGGTGGGAAAGATGCCTCTGGTTCTTGGAGCCGCTGAATTTCTTCCATGTTGCGCAGCCATTGGGGGTTAAAGCCGAAAACGCTTTGCACCATGAGCCCAAATGTGCCCGGCTCTTCCTGCTGGTTGGCGAAGGCGATATCGCGCACCATTTGTGCATCTGAAAAGGCATAGGGCATCGCTAGCCTGAATACAAACATGGAGAGGAGTGCGGCCAGCATCCCACCAATGATGACAGTTTGGATATCGAGAATGCCGGTCCTTGATCGGACATATTCTGCGATGGTGTCAATGCGATATTGCTGCTTGTTAAGCTGATAGCGGCGCACCAGCCAGACGATTCCTGCGATTCCGGCCGACAGGGCGACCGGCGCTACGTTGATGCGGCTGGCTACGTTCAAGCCCAGCACAAGCCCCAGTAGACTCCACCACAGCCAGTTGTTGCTGTTCTCAGACGCCCTTACCGCAAAGTAAATACTCATGGTGGTGAAGAGCGTGGCCCAGTTGTCCATGGTATAGAAATGGGACTGCTGGATCGGCATCACGGCCGTGGCCATGAAAAAAGCGGCCATCAGCCCGGCCCATTTGCCGTACAAACGGCGGCCGATCATGAAGGTAAATAGGACACTGACCACGTCTACTAGGGCTGACAAGGCCCGGCCGACGATATGGACCCCATCGTAGCCGGTTAAATCTGCTCGACAGAAAAGGGTAGGGTCACCGATTGTTAGGTCATTACAAAAGTTAGGTTGGAAAGCTTCGGTCCAGCGGGCGACGTAAAATGTAGCCGTCATGGGAAAGTTGCCGTAGACGTAAAGCCCTTCCCCTTTGTTGTACGGGTTAAGTGTAGAGCTTGATGTGCGCAGGTACCCTAAAAAGCTGCTTTCTGGTTCTAATTTTGCGGTGACAATGGTTAGGAAGCGTTCGTCAGGGTGAAGGTGGGTAAATTCATCCCAGTTGATTCCAACGGTGCGGAAGTAGGTGCCCATGACCAAAATACCAAGCAGAATCAAGATAACTGGTAAATTTCGGCCGATTTTTTTCATGATAGATGGGCTATGCTGGGTGGAAGTTGCGTTTGTCTCCATAGATCATTGTGCAGGAGCAAATTTTAGCACGACACAACGTTTAGGCGTTGTTTTAGTCACAATCTCTTTAGAGTTTTTGTTAACAGTTTTCCGTGAAAATTGTGTTATGCCTCCAGTCTTTGGGCTGACGGTTAACCCAACCAGACCTAAGTAGGATTGAACCTGATGATGAGGTTGGTTACTATCTGCGGAAATGTTTCTGAACAGGCGAAAGCAATTTGCTTGCCAGATCACTTGTAAGTCACTTTATGCTGCAAAATCAAAACATCAAAAACTATGTAGAGAAATTTAAACCTAATTTCTTTATAGATGATGAGACGCATCTAGTTATATTTCAATTTCCAGAAGTTTTGTCAAACGAGAGCGTTGAAGCTTGGGGAGATTGGATGATCAACGGGCCAGTATTTCCTTGGTTTATGGCAGGAAATATTGCGCGAGGCGTTGTCTTCGACTACACCTCGACGAGTAAGATTGAGGCAGGTGCTTTGTCAAATATGGTCAAAGTAAATTTGAAGGTTAGAGAAAAGGGTGAAATAAATCAGGTTGCATTTGGGAAAATTCCAAATACTCACATTGTTAAGGTTACACGAATCGAATCTTCTATACGGCTGTGGTTGATGGGGGTTCAAGTTAAGGGGCGATATATTTCACGCAACTACCAAGAGGCCCTTGAGCAGATTAATCAGTTCAACTTTGAAACCAACCGAACATTTGATATCCCTGATGAGTTAATGACCCACTGGCCTGCTTAAAA
>JBCCSO010000633.1:0-3532 GCA_039199965.1 Chloroflexota bacterium
GAAGATTGTGTGAGCGAGCAGCCGCTGTCTGTAGACACGTTGTAGCCTTGTGAGCCGATGGATCCCGCATTTTGCTTACAATTTTCGGCCGCGCTATTGGCTGTGTTATCAAACAGTATGCTTGCTAAAAGATTGACGGTGCCCTCTTCCAAAAGAATGCCCCCACCTTCTCCATCGGCCGTGCTGTTCTGACCAATCGTTGTGAACTGAATGTCGAGTGCTGATGACTGGCTCCCAGCGGTAACATGTTCAACATAAATCGCACCACCACCCCGTTTTGCCGTTTGGGTGTCCGTGCTAGCTTGTGCCGAATTGTTACCAAACGTAACGTTCTCGATCGACCCTGTCCCAACATCTGATGCGTAAGCAAGTCCCCCGCCCACAGCAGCCTTGTTGTCATAAATCAAGGCGCGTTTTATGGTTAGTGCACCATCTTGCACAAAAATTCCACCACCTACATCTGCGGCCGTGTTGTTTTGGATGCTCGAATCCTCAACGATCAGTGCGGCACCGTCCAGCACGGCTATCCCACCGCCATTTTGAGCAGATCCATCCCGAATGTCTGCAAATTGCACAGTGACACTGGTCCCCGCATCAGACACCAACAGCCCACCACCATCTCCTGTCGATGCATCTCCTCCGACTATCGACAAATCTCGTAGCGTTACGGTTGCTCCACCGCTTATTGCAAAGATACGGCCATTGTTTACCCCCATGCCAATTTTGGTGCGGCTAGAGCCCAACCCAATAATGGTTATATTTTTCCCTTGATCAATTGAAATCTGGCTTTCAGCAAGCTCCAGCCCAAGAATTGAATAAACGGCCGGCGTAGAAGGACTTGCAGCAGCAACAGCGGCTGATACTGAATCAAAATCACAGCCGGCCGGACAAATTGTTTGGCGTGCTGGATCATAATTTGGACCAGAAATCAAAATATCTGGCGCGTTTGGAATCGCTGGTGCAGCCTGCCCCGTCATAGAAACCAATGTTAAACTCGCCCAAATTGCTATTAAAACAGCAATACAACCCAAAATAGCTTTTCTTCTCATGTTACCCCGTGTGAAAACACCCGCTGTCTTCCTTACCTCTGACACCATCTGCCCAAAGGAATTGAGCTATGGTGTTTTCCTCATGCGTGTGAAATTTGTTTACTTTCACCAGACAGAAGCCAAATTAATGCGCTACCGGCTCCAGAATTGTTGATCGAAATAAACCTGAATTTCGCACAAACGCCATCGCTTCCTCCAACAACAGCATCACATACTTACTCACCCCACATTATTAACAGGACAAAGGTACTACTTAATTTGTTTGAATTCAACTTTCCTGAGTAAATTATAAGTATATTTTTCATTAGAAGATCGAAAATTTAAGCCTATTCGTAATCTTATTTTTTTCCTAATTTAAGACTAAGAGTATGTAATCAGAGTTCCATTCTGCTCTATGGACTGGTATACTTTGCTAGGGAAATACGATCCTTTAGAACATTTTCATCGCTATGAAGAGTTTGATTGAGGAGCTTATTGCGTCCCCCATTGCAATAAGTTAATCACCACGTGAACAATCTAACAAAAATAGATTTTGACAGTAACTGTTGAGCAGTTAACTAATCTTCTTCTCACGTGCCACACTTCCCCTTTCCAACCCAACCAGATGTGCGTTGAAATAGCAGCACCATGTATTGACTCAGAATTCCTTTCTGTTTGTCGCAATGTTGCTTAAGTAAATATGTACAATCTGAGTTTTTGCCAATATTAAACACTCACTATCCATCTGCAGGAGGCAATTTAATTTGACCCATGATCCTATTTGTTCAAAATCCAACTGATAAGTCAGAAAGACGAACCCCTTTAACTCCGGCTGCGGCCAAGAAACTTACCGGGCTTGGCATAAGCATAGAAGCGCCATCAGGCATCGGAGAAAAAAGCGGGCATATTGATCAAGAATACATCGATGAGGGGGTTTCAATCGTAGAAGATGTAGCAACCTCCATTGCCAAAGCGGATCTCGTTTTTGGCCTCGAAATTCCAAAATCAACTTATTTCAAAAAAATGAAGGCGGGCTCTACTTTTTTGGGCCGCATCGATCCCTTCAATAACAAGCGACTGATCAACGCTGCGGCAAAAGCCGATGTGCGGCTGATCAGCATGGAAATGGTTCCGCGCACAACCTTGGCGCAGAAAATGGACGTCCTTAGTTCACAGGCCAACCTAGCCGGATACCAAGCGGTGATTACAGGCGCTGCCAAGCTCGACAAAATTTTGCCGATGATGATGACACCTGCGGGAACAATTTCACCCAGTAAGGTCTTTATCGTGGGTGTAGGTGTGGCCGGGTTGCAAGCTATCGCCACAGCCAAACGGTTGGGAGCACGCGTTCAAGCGTTTGACACCCGGCCGGTAGTTGAAGAGCAAGTCAGGTCACTGGGCGCCAAGTTCGTGAAAATTGACTTGGGTGAAACCGGACAGACTGATCAAGGCTATGCGACCGAACTTACACCGGAACAGCTTGAAATGCAGCGTCAGGGAATGGCAAAAGTATGCGCAGACTCTGACATTGTGATTACCACAGCCAAGCTGTTCGGCCGCAAAGCACCCACCATCATCACCGGTGACATGGTTGCCGCGATGTCAGCCGGCAGCGTCATCGTTGACTTGGCGGCCGAGACCGGCGGCAACGTTGAAGGCACCCAGCTAGACAAAGAGGTTATAACCAACAACGGGGTCAAGATCATCGGCATTGGCCGGTTGGAAAACGAAATTCCAACCCACGCTAGCCAAATGTACGCGGCCAATCTTGCAAACTTCACAGAGCACTTCTGGGATGGTGAAGCAGGCGCTCTCAATTTAGACCTTGAGGACGAAATCGTTGCTGGATCACTCATCACAAATGAAGGTGAAGTCATCCACGAGGCATTCAAATAAATCAGTACTCAGTGTGTCAGCCGCTTAGAAAGCCATGCTCAAAGAATAGCTGACAACTGATAACCATAAAATGGAACCCACAACGCTAATTTTACTCATTTTTATCTTTGTACTCGCTGCATTTTTGGGCTTCGAACTGATCTCAAAAGTGCCTTCGCAGTTGCACACCCCACTGATGTCTGGCTCAAACGCTATCTCAGGTATCACGATTGTGGGTGCGCTACTCGCTATCATTCAAAGCAGTGATAGCCAATTTGCCGGATGGCTTGGATTTGCGGCTCTTGTTTTGGCTTCTATCAACGTTGTAGGCGGATATATGGTGACCGACCGTATGTTGGGCATGTTCCGCAAGAAAGAAACAAAGAAGGATTAAGATGGACCCATTAACAATTGTCGTCAATATCGCCTATATTATTTCGGCGATCATGTTCATTTACGGAATCCGCATGCTCGGCCGGGCTGAAACTGCTCGACAGGGCAACATGATTTCAGCCGGTGGTATGATGCTGGCCGTTATTTCAACACTGGCCAACGAAAACGTCTTCGACAATTTCGGCATCATTTTGCTCGGTATTTTGATCGGTGGTGGCATTGGCTATTTCGCAGCC
>JBCCSO010000634.1:0-3525 GCA_039199965.1 Chloroflexota bacterium
TCGCTCTGCCATCACCTACAGCACCATGTTTGTACCGTTGATCCGCATGTTTATCATGACCGGGTTTATCGCCGTTATTGTGTTTGGCGGTCAGCTGGCGCTTGAAGGCACCCTCGCGATTGGGCTGTATTCGTTTATGGTATTTATGACGCAGAGGCTGCTTTGGCCGCTGACCTATGTGGGTGAAACGCTCGACCAATACCAGCGGGCGATGGCTTCTACCGGCCGGGTGATGGACCTTCTGGAAAAAGAGCCGCAAATCAAATCAGGTGGGAAATCACTCACCCAAGTTTCTGGTGACGTGACATTTGACGGCGTGGCGTTTAACTATGATTCAAACACCAGCCTAAAAGTGATAAACGACTTCTCGATAGACATTCCGGCCGGATCGATGGCCGCGTTTGTGGGGCCGACAGGAGCGGGCAAGTCCACCCTCATCAAGCTGATTTTGCGCTTCTATGATGTTACGGGGGGACACATTTCGCTGGACGGCCACGATCTGCGTGACCTCCAGCTGAATGATCTGAGATCGGCCGTGGGTCTGGTCAGCCAAGACGTCTTTTTGTTCCACGGCACCGTGCGCGAAAATATCGCTTACGGCACATTTGACGCCACATTAGAAGATGTAGCGGAAGCGGCCAAAGTAGCAGAAGCGCATGAATTTATCACGCAGCTCCCCGACGGATACGACACGATTGTGGGCGAGCGGGGCATCAAGCTGTCTGGCGGACAGCGTCAGCGTATTTCGATTGCGCGGGCGGTGCTCAAAAACCCACCAATTTTGATTTTAGACGAGGCGACATCGGCCGTGGACAATGAAACAGAGGCGGCAATCCAGCGTTCGCTTGAAAAAATTGCGGTCGGCCGGACCACTATTGTCATCGCGCATCGCTTGTCTACCGTACGCAATGCGGATCAAATTTTTGTGCTGGAAAAAGGGGAGCTCAAAGAGCAGGGCACTCATAATGAGCTGGTTGGATTAGACGGCTCCTACGCAGCGCTGTGGAAGGTGCAGACGGGGGAACGCTAAACGGTCGGTGGTAGACAGTAGGTAGTGGGTGGTTATCACAAACCATCCACCATATACCACCAACTACCAACCATTCACATGGATAAATTCGAAAAAACACCCCGATGGCTGCGCTGGGTTTTAGGGCTTAATCGGCCGGAAGCTGTTCTGAGCGCGGCTGAAGCTGATGCTGCGCGTGAACACAATTTCCGCTGGAACGTCACCTTCAACTCGCTTGATGTCTTTTGCTTCTACAGCGGTATCAACTTAATTTCAGCCACTACCATCCTGCCGCTGTTTGTGAGCAAACTATCAGACAGCCCGATCCCGCTGGCTCTGCTGGCCATGATCGCGCAGGGGGGCTTCTTTCTGCCCCAGCTTTTCACATCCAACTTTATCGAGCGCTTGGATCACAAAAAGCCAATGGTCGTCAACTTGGGCTTTTTTACAGAAAGGGTCCCGATGATTCTGCTGCCGTTTATCCCACTGTTGGCTTTAGCCGCTCCCACGCTGGCGCTCGTTTTATTTCTCGCCGTGTTTGCGTGGTTTATGTTCGGGGGCGGGGTAATTGCACCCGCTTGGCAGGATATGATCGCCCGCTGCTTTACCGCCACGACGCGCGGCCGGTTTTTTGGCATCACTCTGTTCGTGGGGGCGCTAATCGGCGTTGGGGCCTCTGCATGGGCCAGTTATGTTTTAGAAAATGTCATTTTCCCCAATAATTTTGTGCTGCTGTTCTCAGTAGCCGGTGTGGCGTTTACGCTGAGCTGGTTCTTTTTGATGCAGGTGCGCGAGCCGATTGAAGCTGGCCGCACAGCAGAAGTGTCCGCCAGAGATTACCTAACGCAGCTACCCAGCTTGGTCAAAGCAGATGTCAACTTCCGCAACTTTTTGATCGCGCGCTTTGTCATCGCTTTGGCCGAAATGGGGACCGGCTTTTTGACGGTGGCAGCCATTCAAACGTTTGGTGTATCAGACGGAACGGTAGCCCAATTTACGATTGTAACCCTAGTGGGACAAACAGCCGCCAGCCTGATTATGGGCTTCTTTTCAGACAAATACGGCCATCATTTATCTTTTCAAATCGCCACGATTACGCTCGTGATCGCCTTTGGAGCAGCGTGGCTCGCCACAGGAACCTTCTGGTATTTTGTAGTGTTCTTTTGCCTAGGTTTCTTCAACGGAACGCGCGCGGTATCAGCGATGCTAGTGGTGCTGGAGTTCTCAGGACCGGAAAAACGGCCGACCTATGTGGGCATTGCCAACACCATCACCGGGATTGCGAGTATTCTAGCTCCGGTGATAGGCGGAGGATTGGCGCTGTTGGGGTACAACTGGCTGTTTGTAGCCAGCACGGCAGTAAGTGTATTGGGCTTTTTACTTTTGAGGTATTGGGTGCAGGAACCTAGATTTGTAGCGGGCTAGAAAAGTACTTTTAAATTCTCGTAACTCAAAAACGACTTGTCTGCGGTAATCACCGTATATCCACGTTTCATCGCCTGCCAGATCAGCAACCGATCAAAAGGGTCACGGTGCTTTTCTTTTTTGGGGAGATGGTAGTACGTGATGAGCAATTCATTGTCCAACTCTACCATTTCAAACCCGGCATCTAGCAGGGTACGATAGATTTCCTCAGGCTCTGTCCCATTGAGTTCAAGTTTGCCGAGGGAATATTTGAGAGAAATTTCCCACAGGCTCACGGCTGAAATCTTTTTCGTGTCTGCCTCATTCTCAAGAATTGCTCGTATGTTCTGTGGAATTTTTTCTGGTTCAAATAAAGACCAAAGAATGTAGTGAGTGTCTAACATGTAGATCATAGTCCCAGAAGCTCTTCCTCCGTCATTTTAAAATCATCTTTAATTGCGTAGCTTTTGTGCTTTAGCAGGCCTAATTTGATCTTTTTAGACTTGTAACTGTTGTACGGCACAATCACGGCAACGTTTTCTTTTTTCTTGCCGTAAGTAATTAAAATTTCTTCACCTGATCGAACTTGATCAATAATTTCAGAAAAGCGTGTCTTCAGTTCACCAACTGGAAATGATTTCATACCGGTAGATTACACCTTATCTTGTCAAGTTGTCAAGATTGAGCTTGGCTCGTGCGTACCGGTTCCAAACTAGCGTAAGCTTTTCAACCCGTACTCCTCATGGTAAGGAGCAGCGTGCCACTCTATCTTGCCAAGATACAGGTCGAGAGCCCACCTTAGGCTAGCAATGTAGCGATTTCTGGCAACAACCGCATGGTCTATCGCCCATCTAAGCGTATCTGTGGCAGCGTAAAGAGCGATTTGGTTGGTTTTAGCTTGCACACTGCGCCTCTCTGCTAGGTCAATACCATAACCAAATAAAAAGAGGTCAAATTGGTCTTTCGTCGGCCGTTCTGACTTGATTATTTGCGCAAAATCAGTGAACGGCACGATCTTCGAACCTGCACATCCCCAATCGATAATTGTCACGATTCCATTATCACCAAGAATCGCATTGCGCAGAGAGACATCTCCGTGGAACAGACCAAAA
>JBCCSO010000635.1:0-3525 GCA_039199965.1 Chloroflexota bacterium
CCGCGCGCTGCCAGCAGATAGGTTGCATCCCGAATGCCATTGACCATCTTTTTCCCCTGTGACAGCGCCGGAATGAGCGCCGCGTACGAATCATCGAGCAGAACCATATCAGCCACATTGCGGGTAGCGTTGCTGCCGCTCTGCATTGCGATCCCCAAGTTGGCTTTTTTGAGAGATAGCACATCATTGACCCCATCCCCGATCATGGCCACATAGTGATTTTGATCAACAAGGGTTGAAACCACCAGCTGTTTCTGTTCTGGGTTCATCCGGCCGAAAATGGCGGTTTCCTCAACCGCCTCAATTAGCTCATCAGGCTCCATGGCGGCCAGCCTTGAGCCAGATATCGCTTTTGGGTTTTCAAATCCGGCTTGTTTAGCTAAGGCTGCCACCGTGTCTGGATTGTCACCAGACAAGATTTTTAGCTTGATCCCCAATTGAGCAAATTCAGCCAGCGTTTCGGCCGCGTGTGGCCGCAACTCATTTTGCAAACTGATCAGACCCAGCGGTGTCAGCTTGGGCAAGTTAACCCCTTCAGTTCCCTCAACCAAGTTTGAAACCTCTTCATGGCCCGCAAACAACAGCACCCGAAAACCTTGCTCAACAAGCCTAGACGCGATTGTTTCTAGCTCGTCGATCACATCCAATTTGTCTGAATCGAGATATGGCCACAGTGATCCGACGGCACCCAGCGTAAACGTACCAAGCATGTCTGGATGATCAAACGCCATGGCGCTATAGCCGCGGCTTGACGAAAAGGTGATTTCACTGACAGGCTTGAGATCTGACCCGGCCGTACCGTCGATGATCGCTTTGTTCGTCGCATTGGTTAAAGCAGAACTGCGCACATATCGGCCGATTTGCTGTGTCACATCTTCTTCTGTTGCATCCCCAATAGGAATGATCGCATCCAACAGCATCCGGTTAGCCGTTAGCGTGCCGGTTTTATCCATGCACAAAACATCAACGTGATGGAGCGATTCAACAGCATTGCTTTGCTGCACCAGCGCACCTTGCTGAGCAATTCTGGTGCTGCCCAGCGCATAGGTCACCGCCACGGTTAAAAATAGCCCGTACGGGACCAATCCCGTGATCACGGCCGTGGCTTTGATATTTTCGAGTAGGGTAAATCCCTGTACAAATCCCGCAATGTAGAAAATAGCCCCCATGATCAGGGCGATCACCATAATCAGCCGTACGATGTAGTTAACCTGTTTTTGGAGCGGGGTTTGCATCGGTTCAAAGGTACGGGCAGCGGCCGTTAGCTGGTTGGCAAAACAGTCTTCACCAACTTTATCCGCCCGATAATAGCCATCCCCTGAAAAGCAGTAGCTACCAGACAAAATTTCATCACCCACCTTTTTGTGGATGTGATCCGCTTCTCCAGTGATCAACGACTCATCCATTTCGAGAAGGTTTGCATTTAACAGCTTGCCATCCACTACCGCTTGGTCCCCTGCCTGTAACCGAACGATGTCTCCTTCAACGAGGTCTGTCGTTGCCACCTCTTGTTCCCGCTCGTTGCGTACAACCACCACGCGCGGCAGCGCAAAAATAGAGATTTTGTCTAGCTGGTGTTTGGCCCGAATCTCTTGCAAGGTTCCAATGAGTGCGTTGACAAGCCCTACACTGAACGTGATCTGAGCATCTTGCCACTGCCCCAAAAGAATCAGGACAATGCAGACAGAGAATAGAACAAGACTAAAAAATGAAAATAGGTTGTTGTGGATGATATCCCAGTAGGTCCGGCCGGATCCCTTCGATTCTAGGTTCTTTTTTCCGGCCGCTTTGCGTTCTGTAACTTCCTGATCGGTTAGTCCAATCAATACACTCATATCTCTACCCTTGTACACTTAAGTTAAGGCGATTTGAAAGAAAAAAGTGCACCGAAAATTGATTAAAATCGCCTCACAGCCAACCGGCAGGTAATTTAATCGGGCATTTATTTTCTTTAAATGGCCTAAGCCAATGAGTATATTGGATTCAGAAAATTTTGGTTATGGAATTCATCAGCTTTTACGAAAGGTAGCTGCATCCCAATAAGGCGGATCACCAAAATAGCTAGCAAAGTAGTCAATAAAGGCTCTCACTTTGGGGGCTAATAACCTTGAGCTGGGATAAACGGCCCAGATTGCAGTCTCTGACAACAGCGGATAATTTGGCAAAACTTGAACCAGCGTTCCCTGCTCCAGCTCTTGGTAAACGCTCCATGTTGAGTTTAGGGCGATGCCTAGACCGGCCGCGCAGGCATCGCGTACGGCCGTTCCGTTATCCGTTTTAAATCGACCGTTCACCTTAACAGCTTTAGCTTCCTCTTCAAATACCCAGTTCTCCAAACCGGTCAAAATAATACAACGATGGCTAGCTAAATCATCCGGCTTCTGGGGCTCGCCAAATTTGTCTAAATATTCCGGCGATGCGGTCAGAATCCGCTGATCGGGCGCTAGCTGACGCGCAACAAACGTTGAATCGTTCAAAACTGCATTACGGATGGCGATATCAAATCCACCTTCAACCAAGTTAACGATCGTGTCTGTTAGGCGCAAGTCTAGCGTCAGATCAGGGTAGGCGTTTAGGAAATCTTTTACCTTAGGCATAATGTGCATTTGGCCAAACGATGCGGGGGCCGTTACCCGGAGCGTACCTGACGGAGAGCTACTCCCTGCTCCCACCGAAGCACGTGCCGCTTCAATGCTGGCAAGTACTTCTTCCGCATGGGGCAAAAAAGCCTTCCCCTCTTCCGTCAGCGATACCTTTCTCGTGGTGCGATGGACCAAGCGCACGCCCAGCCCCGCCTCAAGCTTGCTGATGTAAGAGCTGGCCACGGCCGGGGACAGCCCCAACTCGCGCCCCGCTAGGCTAATATTTTGCGTGCCGCCCAAGCGCACAAACAGTTTGAGATGCTCAATATTCATCATCTATTATCAATAAAAACTAAAAACTGAATTCTTTATTTGGGATATTAACATTTTTTATTTTGATAATAAAATACTGAATACATATGCAAACCAAAACAAGAACAACAGCGTTTCAAACGCTTAACACAGGTTACAACACCGTTTTTAAGCCGGATCGATTGACGATAGGGCTAACCGTACCAATCGAGGCGTACCCGGACAGCCCTATCCCCACAATGGAGCAGCACGTTGAGCGGGTCCAGTTGGCAGAAGAACTCGGCTTTTCGGCCGTTTGGCTGCGCGACGTCCCGTTTAATGTCCCCGCTTTTGGAGATGCCGGGCAAACGTTTGACCCGTTTGTTTATTTGGGGCTTCTAGCGGGCAGCACAAAAAAGATTGCGTTAGGTACAGCCAGCGTTATTTTGCCGCTGCGCCATCCGGCCCATGTGGCCAAAGCAGCCGCCAGTGCGGACGTGCTGTCAAACGGCCGCTTGATCCTAGGGATTGCGTCGGGTGACCGGCCGCAGGAATACCCTGCCCTCAACTATCCGTTTGAAGAGCGCAGCTATCGTTTCCAAGACAGCTTTGAGTACATCCGGCGCATGAGCGAAACCTTCCCTCAATTTGA
>JBCCSO010000636.1:0-3523 GCA_039199965.1 Chloroflexota bacterium
AACAGAGACATGCCACTGCAATTCAAGAGCCAACGGGCGGCCACTGTTTAGATCGGTTTCATTTATTTCTGCACCGCGCAGTTGAATCTCAAAGCCATCTTTTTCTGCCGCGAAAACACCTAAATTTGCACCTGAGACGCCTGCGCTTATCTGTCCCGCTTTCAGCACTCTGATGGTGTTAGGGCTATATTGAGTGTTGTAAAAAATGACGTCCGTTCGATTCTCAAAATCAGCAAAAGGTGCTGTCGGCCGCACAATGCCTGCTAAGTATGGCTGCTGTTTACGAATGCCTTCTATGGTCACAAAGCCATAATCTGTTCTAGACAGACTTGAGTTTGTACTGATAATCGTATGTTGAGGGGCGTACTGCGGCCAGAAAACCACTCCTTCGTTCCCCAGCACAAACCTTTTTTCAGCCGGAGCCATAGACGATGGGAAGTTGATGAATACGGGTATCTCAGGACTTGCAAACTCATCTTCGGCCGCGACGACTATTTGACTATATGCACCACCCAAAAGCGCGTGCAGTCTCATCTCCTCTCGAATTGTCTGCACGCTTACGCCAGTCGCTCCAACAACAAGAGCTAATATGGTGACAGAGAATATGCGGATGATTACGCTAGCGCTTTGCCGGACCAGCTTCATGCCGACGACAATACAAGCACCCCATAAGAGTGAAATACCAACCGCAGGCAGCGTCATTAGTCGCGGGCTGTTGATGATGTAGCCAAAAGGTAAAACCACAATAGCTGGCAGGATGGTCAAAATGACCCAGCCGATCCCAACTAGGTATATTTTTCCAGCATTTCGTTTTTGATCATTCAACATGCTGGTCATGATCAAAATTATCAGCAGTCCACCCCCTCCCAAAAGCCAGATAAATAAAAGGTCGTTTATGCTAACAAAAGGGAAAATATAGCGGCCGAAAATTGTAATGGGCCATGATAAGCCCTGAAGCGACCATGTTGTGCTCTGCCACAGCGACTCCCATCCTGCAAAAAGTGAGACGCCATCACGCGCAGTCGACACAGAAAACCGGACAGCTAGCCAGATGACTGTTGGAAGGCTGAATAGCGTCATCGTTCTTATCCCTTTTCCCAAATCTGACCGCTGAAAGTCTACAGCGATAAGCAGCAAATAAATTGCAGGCAGAACAATCCCGGTTTCTTGAGCCATGGGGGCGACAAGCGTCAAAATCCACGCCAAGCCAAAATTCTGATTGATAAAACTAATTACGGCCGCCAAAACCAGTGTGGTGACTAGAATTTGCGGTAGAGCACCCGCCCATGGGATCGCCTGATAGTGAAATGGGAGCACCAAGTAAAGGGTTGCCACCAGTGATTTCACCATTTGTCGCTGAAGCCATTGATCGCTAACCGGATTAAAGCGTGAAAAAATCTGGCCTGCTAGCATGCCGACAAACACACCGTTTAACGCGTGCAAAAACAGATTTAAAGCATGGCTAAAAATTGCGGTGCTTCCCGTTGGTAGCAAGGTTAGCAGCTTCCAGATTGATACCGTCAACGGCCGGTAGTATGGAGACTCATTGCTGCTCAGCCAGTGCTCAAACATTGTGTAGCGCTCAACGTATGGAAATTGAACGAGATCATCAAAAAACAGTGGCAGCTGCAAACTAGAGCCGTACAGGCCCCAAACGATCAAAGTCGCCAAAACCCCCAACAAAGCATGCTCACGAAGCACCACGAACAAGCTGCTTCGTGTTGAAGAACTATTGGTCACCTCATCATCAATCACCGACTCTCTCAAATCCATCACGACAATCCTCGCACGGGCTCTTTATCTTGTTTTTACCACGGCTATTCGTGTAAAAATTGTTTACAGCAGTTGAATTTTCCAATTCACCATGCTATTATTTCGGTCCTCTTGTGGCGGGTATGGCGAAACGGTTATCGCGCTTGGTTGTGGCCCAGGAGTTCAGGGTTCGATTCCCTGTACTCGCCCAAAATGCTGTCCGAATCGGACAGCATTTTTTATTTCTCTCAGTGAAACCGAAAAATCTAATATTTAACTAAATCGTTCCATGACTTTATTCACCGCTAATTTAAAAATCGGGCATGCGACAGATCCAGAACACCATACCGGGTGCACGGTATTTGTTTGCCCAGAGGACACTGTGGGGGGCATTGACATTCGCGGGATGGCGCCGGGGAGTCG
Source organism: Chloroflexota bacterium (assembly GCA_039199965.1). Classification (GTDB taxonomy): domain Bacteria; phylum Chloroflexota; class Anaerolineae; order Promineifilales; family Promineifilaceae; genus WTJY01. The sequence continues at coordinate 2,176 of JBCCSO010000636.1, forward strand.
CGAAACCGCCCTTCTCGATCCGGTTAAATCAGTACCTGACGTTACGGCCGTTTTGCTTACAGGTGGCAGCGCGTTTGGGCTCGCAACGGCTGATGGGGTGATGAAAAATCTAGCAGCCCGCGATTTAGGCCACTACACGCCTATCGTCAAAGTCCCGATTGTGCCAGCCGCGGTAGTTTTTGATCTGTTTATGCACATGGGTCAGCACATGCCGGGGCCGGAATACGGATTTAAAGCGGTAGATGCTGCTTTCGAAAATGCAGCCTCTGGTCAAGAAATAAAGCAGGGATGTGTGGGGGTAGGAGCGGGGGTCACGGTTGGCAAATGGAAAGGCATTGCCAATATGATGAAAAGTGGCTTTGGTGTGGCTTCTATGAAAATTGGGGAAGCGGAGGTATTCGCGGCCGCAGCCGTGAACGCAGTGGGGGATGTTGTCAATGAAGACGGAACCGTTTTAGCGGGAGCTAGAAACCACCAGACAGGAGAGTGGCTGGCTGAAAAAGGAAGTCTGCGGGTCTTTTCAGAGTTCCGCCCAAGCATTGAGAATACAACACTTGTTGTGATTGGCACAACGGCCAAACTAGATAAAGCTGGGGCCAATCGGTTGGCACAGCGCGGTCATGATGGCATGTCAATCGCCATTCGGCCGGTTCACACCATGCACGACGGTGATACCGTTTTCGCCCTCTCGACCGGGGACGTTGTCTCAGAACCATTTGACAATATCGCAAACGCAGCCGTTTACTGTGTGGCTGAGGCGATCCGAAACGGGGTGCGTACCGCCCAAACAGCCAACGGTGTTCCGGGCCTTAAGTCTGAATAATCAAGCCACAGAAAACAAAAAGCGGGCACAGTTTGCCCGCTTCTAGAATAAGTTCGTTGTCTCTATTTTTTACAGGACAGTTTTCTTGAGGGCAACGATTCGGGTCATTTGCTCAATGTGATCATTGTCGTGCAGGCCAACCTGCATGAGTGAATCAAGCATCGTAAAGGAATCTCTTTCCGGATGTTGCCCTTCATGGGACCACTGTGCACCTTCTAACCCTTGGAAAAATTCAACAAATTTTGCTCTGTGGGTCAGCAGGTTGTCATACACCTCGAATACATTTTGCTCATTGTATTTTAGGTCAATGGCTAAAGCTTCATGGTCATATGCGGGTAGGATGGGGTTCTCAAGCGCAATCATCATCTCTGCCCGGCCAAAGAAAAAGATGTCGAAATCATGCAGATGACAGACGACTTCAGTCACTGTCCATCCATCCCCACCGTCCCGCCACGTCCGCGCTTGGTCAAGCGTCAATGGACGAATAACGTTACCGATGGTGAGAACGGTTTTCTGCATTAGGGC
>JBCCSO010000637.1:0-3509 GCA_039199965.1 Chloroflexota bacterium
GAAACTGAGGTGTTCGAGAACTTAGGCTACATCGATATCCAGCACTTGTCTCATTTGATCAAAAGCAAAACCAAGTGGTTTATCGGTTTATCTGATCAGATTTGCCCACCGTCTACCCAATTTGCGGCGTACAACAAAATTACGGCCGAAAAGTCGATGGAAATGTTCCCAGATTTTGGTCACGAGGACCTACCGGGCCACCATGACATCATCTTTGAATTTATGATGGCACTCTAAACTAGAACAAAAAAGGTCGGGCGATTTACCCGGCCTTTTCTAGATTTTACTTAATAGCTATAAGCTGCCTGCTGTTTACGTCTACTGGCAGGAGGTGGCCCCCATCGGTTTGGATTAAGATCGCTGGGCAACACCGTAAAGATGAAGAATGTGATTTGACCCAGAATCGGGATGAGGTTGATAAGAAGCCAAAAGCCGCTTCTTCCGGTGTCGTGCAAGCGACGCACAGACAGTGAAAATCTTGGGATGATGATAAACAGGCTGTAGAGAACACTAAAAAGAGGAAATGCTCCTTCTTCAGCCATAGCTTCAAGACCAAATACGGCCACATCCACAAACATAACAAGGATGCTGACTAGAAAATTGAACAAGACGAAGAACCAGTAGTCTGCTCGACTGGCCCGTCCTCTGAAATTAAAATAATTTTGGATCGCGTCAAAATATCGTCTCATGAAGTATGCCTCGCTTTGTATGATTTAGACTGGAATAACAGTGGGGCTAATTGGAGAGGATGTTTGCATAGGTTGCTCCACCCAATCGCATAAACCCGGTATGGGTCACTGGCCCAAAATTAAAATATACAAAAGCCTTTTCATAATCTATGCCTCTTTCGTACCCTATTGGCCTTCTGAGGCAAGCATATTCCCAAGACAAAAGAAACGGCCGGAGGGTTTCCTCCGGCCGTCCTTACCTGTAGGGTTCATCACAATACCCTTTATCAAGATGTAGACTACTGTGCCTCTAGCAGGCTCCCGGTTATGCCATTTGGTTAGCCAATATCTGTGGTGCTTTCTTAGGATTCGGTCCCCACTTGTTGTCACCGGCTTCACTGTCTTGGACGAGGAAATAAATCAACACAAGACTACCAATCACTGGAATAAACACAGTGAACATGTACCAGCCAGAACGGCCGCTATCATGTAATCGCCTAATGCCAACCGCCAAAGATGGAATGAAGACGATCAGCGCATACAGTGGATAGAGAATCATGCCACCTGTTTCTACATCTGCCCCTAGCACTGCAAAATCAATGACGCTCAGCGCAGCTAAAATGATCAGGTTAAATAGGGTGAACATCCAATATTCTTTACGTCTGGCTCGACCCTTAAAATCAAAATACTGTTTTAAAACTTTTAAGTACCAATTCATCGTTTAGCCTCTTTGCTTGCTTAGTTACTTCTTGTCTGTGTTCATTAAGTTGCTGGAAGCATAAGACAGATAGAGGCCTTTGTAGTTCCACTTTTTTATTGATTAGTTCCACCTTACTGAAAGAGGCACATTAGGTCGGCCGATTAAGCACCCAAATACCGGCCGCAATCAGGATCACGCCGATCCCCATCGCCCCTGTGACCACCTCATCCAAAATAAAGACGCCTAAGATCGTAGCGACTACCGGAATCACAAAAGCCACCATAGAGAACGAGATCGCGCCGTACTCACGCATGATGTAGAAGGCCATAAACTGCCCTGCAATGGCACCGACTAGCGCGGCATACAAAAGTGAAAAGACTCCCCATCCGGTGACCCCGTCAAATGACATCGTTTCAAAAGTCAGTGTCAGGACCGTTAGGATGACGGCCGCCGTGAACAAACGTATACCGGTTACCTGATAGGTGTCTTGGTCACGCATCTTGCGCCGCACAAAAACGGTGTTTGCGGCATCACCCAGCAGCCCAAAGGCAATTAGCAGCGGCCCTCTAGGATCAACCCGGCCGACATCGGCCAAGCCACTTTCACCCAGCCCAACCAAAAAGACAGAGCCTAACAACGCCAAACCTACCCCACCCCACTTGGCCGCGTTCAGTTTTTCATCTGGTAAAAAGAAGTGAGCAGCCACAGCGATAAACGCGGGCGCGGCCGTGACAAAAATGCTGACTAATCCGCTAGACATGTACTGCAAGGCCAAAATAAACACAGACATCGGGATGGCAACCCCCAAAACACCGCTCACGATTGCCAGCTTCCACGTTTCGCGGCTGGTCGGAAACGCCCGGCCGCCCGTTACCATAAACGGCAAAAAGCACAGGGTCGCAATCATCAGGCGCAGTGCGATAAAGAAAAACGGGGTAAACTCACCTGTACCAAAGCGGGCAGCGACTAAATTACTCCCCCAGAAAAAACCAAGCAGGCCAACATACGGAAACGCTTTTGTGTGCATGGGCAGAGTGTAGTAGGGAAAGGATTAGGTAAAAAGGGCAAAGGCTAAATGATAACCCTTTGTGAATAGATATCATCTCTGCAAACGCCGAACAAGTGTGCTATTATTTAGACATGCGATACTGTCGTACGTCTGAAATTAAAGCCAGAATCTGCTCCGTAAAATTTGTACAAAGTTCATCCAAACAGAAGTCGTTCCAAGTTGGAACGGGTTTGATTTTTAGGTCTCTAGGTAGTTTGTCTAGAGCCTTCCATTTGCAATCCCAACCATGAGCAACAGTCTCCTCCCTATTGAAGAATTTGAACAGTTTGAGCCCATCCGTCGCACTCAAGATGAAAAGTCTGGTGAGTGGTATTTTGCCGTAGTTGATGTAGTTGATGTTCTCGCAAAGCCAAAAAACGCCGGAGAATACTGGCGAACAATGAAAAATCGAGATGACTCAAATGTACTCCGTACAATTTGTACGAAGTACCCGATGCAGCACAAGAAAACCGGCCGAATGCTACAAACAGAATGTGCCAATATCGAGGGGCTATTGCGCATCATCCAGTCAATCCCGTCAAAAAAAGCTGAGCCGTTCAGGCAATGGCTAGCAGAAGTCGGCCGGGATCGTTTGGAAGAGACGGCTGATCCGGCTAAAGCGATCGCTCGGGCGCGTGAGCTGTACAAAGCCAAGGGATACAGCAACGAGTGGATCAGCAAGCGGCTGAAGCATAGCGAGGTGCGGGCATCGCTGATCGCTGAGTGGCAGCAGCGGAACGTAGACGAGGGACAGTTTGAGCATCTTCTTGACACCATCGCCAAAGAGACGTTTGATCTAACCACGGCCGAGCACAAACAATTAAAAGGGTTAAAGGATGAGAACTTGCAAGACCATATGACTGACGTCGAGATGGTGATTGGCATGTTGGGTGAGGTTGCCACGGCTCAGATCACCAGTGCGTCTGACGTCCAAGGGCTTGAGGAGTCACAGGAAGCGGCTAAGCGGGGTGGCGCCATCGGCCGGAATGCGCGCAAAGAGATTGAAGAGCAGACAGGTAGGCCGGTCGTTTCAGGCATTAATTATCTTGAATCTTCAGAAGAGGAAGTCCGCAAACAGCTGGGTGATGGGGAA
>JBCCSO010000638.1:0-3507 GCA_039199965.1 Chloroflexota bacterium
ATTCAATTCATTGATGAGCTCGCAGCTAAAGACGGCTCCGGCCGTGAATGAAATTCCTCGTTGGGTAGATGACAATATCCCTGATGAGAGCCGCTTTTACGTGGTCAACTTTTTTGAGCTGGTGAATATGGAGTCTCTCGCTTGGGGGATGGTGAACCACGGCGATGACAATCCGGCTGATTTTTCTGACTATCTGATGGAAGGTCAACTCTTGGCTGATCCATCGGCCGCAAATGTGCAGGCTTTTCGTGATTCTGTCGAAGCCAGTGGTGCTGAGTATATATTGGTCATTGAAGGGGGTGATTGGGGTGGTGGCTGGCCTGCTTATGATCGAGAGCTGCAAGATTTGGTGCAGTATCACGCTCATCAAGAGTTCCGGGTTGATGTGGTGAACCGGCCGGAGGAGCTGCTGTGGGAGAGTTTGATTGACCGAGAGGTGGCAGAGTACGTGCTTGAAAATGAACGAGGGACGTTTAACTTGAAGCTACTGATTTACAGAGTAAGAAACTAAAATTCAAAGCTATTCTTTGTAGATATGATCTGGGTCAAGCGTAACCGTACTTTTGCGTACATCCTACAAATGAGTCAAAATCACAATCAGCGCAAAGGCTCAAGCTACCGATCGAATTGGAACTGCCTTGCGCAGCCACTTTTCAAGATTTGAATCTTTGCCCATAAAAAATAACGTTTTGCAGGCTATATGCGTCTCAAAGCAGGCCATTACCGCAAATCTTACTGGAAAAAACATGCAAACAAAATTATTAATCAACGGAGAATTGGTAGAAGGGGATGGTGAAGCAATTTCAGTCTTAGATCCGGCAACGGGATCAGAGATTGCGAGCATACGTGAAGCATCGTCAGAGCAGGTTGAAGCGGCCGCGGCCGGTAATGCTGAAGCATTTGAAACGTGGTGCCGCACCACGCCGCTCGAACGCTCAATGCTGCTGCTTGAGCTGGCTGATGCGATGGAGGCTGCGCAGGATGAACTGGCTGAACTTGAAAGCCTAGATGTGGGCAAACCCATAATTAGTGCCAAAGAGGATGAGATGCCGATCAGCATCGACACGTTCCGCTTTATGGCGGCCGCTGCGCGCACCATGTCTGGGTCGGCTGCGAACGAATATATGGCCGGGCATACAAGCATGATTCGCCGGGACCCCATCGGTCCGATTGCGTCTATCGCCCCGTGGAACTACCCGATTATGATGGGGGCATGGAAACTGGCAGCACCGCTAGCGGCCGGGTGTACGCTAACGCTGAAACCGTCTGAGATGACTCCGCTATCAACTTTGCGCTTCGCTGAAATCATGAATGATATTCTCCCTAAAGGGGTGGTCAACGTCATTCACGGCCGGGGACCGACTATTGGTAATCAGTTGATCAATGCGCCTGAAATGGAAGGAATCAGCATCACGGGATCGGTCAAAACAGGACAGGCTGCTTTCCATGCGGCCGCCAAAAAAATCCGCCACGTGCATTTAGAGCTAGGTGGCAAAGCACCCGTCATTGTCTTTGACGACGCGGACATGGAGGCGGTTGTTGCCATGATTCGCGGTTTCTCTTACTTTAATGCTGGGCAAGACTGTTCGCAGGCCTGCCGCATTATGGTTCAGGATGACGCTTATGATAACGTGGTGGCTGACCTAGAAAGCGCCGTGAGCACGATTAAAATGGGGACCCAAAAAGAGGAAGGCGTTGAGATGGGGCCGCTGGTGTCGGCCGCACAGCGGGAACGAGTTGCCGGTTTTGTGGACCGCGCACGCGCCACGGCAGATGTGGTTGTTGGCGGTTCGATGGGATCAGGCAGCGGATTTTTCTATGAGCCAACAGTTATTGCTAACGTGGATAATGATGCTGAGATTGCGGTTGAAGAAGTCTTTGGCCCGGTCGTGTCGGTATCTCGTTTTAGCGATGCGGAAGAGGCAATTAAGTGGGCCAATGGCAGCGAATACGGGCTTGCGGCTTCTGTGTGGACGAAAGATGTTAGTAAAGCGATGGTTGTCAGCGGCCGGTTGCGCTACGGCACGACGTGGGTTAACACCCACGGACCGTTTATTGCCGAGATGCCTTGGGCCTCAATGAAAGGCTCTGGCAATGGAAGCGATATGTCTGTTTATTCACTTGATGCGTATACGGCTATTCGGCACGTGATGATCGCGCACTAGGAGCGGATTTGCAAAAGACCAACTTCAAGTTGATGGCATGATGTTTGACGATAGTGCTGACATTCAAGCATTTTACAACGCTAATCCTGAGTATGAAGATGAGCGTTTATCTCGCCATCAGCTTGAATTTGACATGACGTGGCGCTACCTTGACCAGTTTCTTCCAGAATCTGGTCATATTCTGGAAGTCGGTGCGGCAACGGGGAAATATACGGTTGGGTTAGCCAAACGAGGGTATCAGGTAACGGCCGTAGATATCTCGACTGGTCTGCTCGAGATGTGCCGCGACACCTTGGCTCAGGAAAAACTCTTAGATACGGTAGATCTTGTAGAGGCAGATGCTCGTGATCTATCGCAGATTAAGAAGGGTGATTTTGATGCGGTGCTGCTTATGGGGCCGCTTTATCATTTGTTTTCAGAGGGTGAGCGGCAGCAGGCATTGAGAGAGTCTATGAATCATCTGCGGCCAGGTGGAATTTTATTTTCTGCTCACATCAGCCGATTTGGGATTATGGGAAACATCATCCGTATGGATCCCGCGCTAATTGATGACGAGCAAACGCTTGAAGCAGTTGTAGAGTACGGATACATACCGAAAGAAAAAGCTCACTCAGGATTCCACGGCTACTTTGCTACGGTGCCTGAGCTTGTTCCCCTTCACGAATCCATTGGTCTGGAAACAATTATTCTAGCCGGGATTGAACCGGGGATTTCAGACGATGATGAGAGCTACAATAAACTAAAAGGAAAACAGCGTGAGCGGTGGCTAGATCTTTTTTATGAGATGAGCAAAATGCCGTCTGTCATAGGTGCATCTCGACACCTTTTGTATGTGGGGCAAAAACCGAAATATAAGTAGCCAGAAGAGGAAAAATGGCGAAACAGATTTATATCAATGGGAATATTATTACGATGAATGACGCCCAGCCGACGGCCGAGGCGATAGGCATTGCTGGAGATAAAATAGCGGTTGTTGGAAGCAATGAAGAGGTGAAGGCATGGGGGGGGGATGACACTCAGGTTGTTGATATTGGTGGGAAAACGGTCATTCCCGGCCTGATCGAGTCACATAACCACATTTCTCTTGGGGCAATTTGGCAGAGCCATGCTAACTGTAGCTCGGTAAAATGCGCCACAATTGAAGACGTTCTCAACTCTGTCTCTGAACATTTAGCAGAAATGAAGCCCGGCACATGGATCCAAGGGCTCGGCTATGACGATACCGCCATTGCTGAAATGCGCCATCTGACACGTCATGATCTTGATTTAGTTACAACTGAGAATCCGATTTTTATTAGTCATGTGAGCGGGCATCTATGCTACTTAAATACAAAAGCGTTGG
>JBCCSO010000639.1:0-3497 GCA_039199965.1 Chloroflexota bacterium
AAATTTAATACGCCAAAAATGAGGCCAAATAAAAGGGCGATAAGCCAATTTTGCTGAGGTTGGGTCAATGACATCTTTAGTTAGTGGATCAGTGAATCAGTGGTTTATGCACTGATTCACTGACTTCAATACATCACCACACCGGCTGACACGTTTACATCTTCTCCCGTGATTGAGCCAGACATGTCAGACGCCAAAAAGACGGCCGTATGGGCTACGTCTTTCGGGTCGGTCAGCATTTTCTGTGGAGATACACCAGTAAACTGTTCCCGTGCCTGATCTGTGCTGATGCCCTGCGCTACCCCCTGCGCTGCAAAGGAACGCTCCATCCGCTCTCCAGCTACTGCCCCCGGCGAGATCAAGTTCGCCCTGACGCCCGAATCTGCCAAATCCCAAGCAAGAGTCCGCACCATGCCAACCAGCGCCATTTTCGCGGCCGTATACGGGGTGCGATGGAGCATCGGCCGCTTCCCCGTCATTGACCCTATGATAATGATATTGCCAGAGCCGTGCTCAAGCATGCCGGGGATAAACGCACGATTGCAGTAGAAGACACCGTTTACGTTGATATCGAACGTATTCTGCCAATCGGCCGGGTCAATTTCCCAGTGCGGTAAAACCGGCCCCGCAATCCCGCTATTGTTGACCAGTACATCACACCGGCCAAATCCAGCCAGCGTTTTGTTCCGCAGTGCATCTACCTCGGCCACATTGCGCAAGTCTGTGGGGATAGCGAGCGCACGTCGGCCGATTTGTCTGATTTCAGCCGCAACCACATCCAATTTTGCTTGGGTCCGCGCAGCAAGCACAACATCTGCCCCTTGACGCGCAAACTCAAGCGCAATCTCTCGGCCGATACCCTGCCCCCCGCCAGTAATAACCGCAATTTTGTCTCTTAGAAGCATTTCATTTTCCCAACGATATTATTAATTTGCACCTTCAATTTTATTCTGATTCGCTCACAGCCGCTCAAAAAAAGATCAACTATCTCAAAAAGTGTCAAGTTCAAAAATAGTTTAAAACCTATTCATATGACTAACATCCTAAAAATTTTTACGCTTTGATCATGGGAAACCATGTGCTCAGATGGCAAAATGAGCAAAATCTGCCCGTTTCAAAGCCTTTGCGCACCCCAAAACGTAGTATGTCAACCGAGCATCCACCTCTCCAACAAAAAAGACCCCCAGAGCCAGCAACTGAATACACTTCATTTATCGACAGAACACTCATTTTTATTGGGGACAAGGCCATTAAATATTGGCCCATCATCGCAATAGGGGTGATTGTGCTTTTGCTTTTCATGACCATGCTTATTGGGGGATTGGTTGCTTTAAGAGCCATTGGAGAGCGATTTAATCAACTAGATGCCAAACAGCAAGAGCGTCATATTTTAGAAGAACAACTGTTGGAACAAGCCGAAAATGCGTTAACAGAGCCTGTAATTCCAAGTGAAGCTACAGATGTCGATCAGAGTCGCTGGTTTCGGATCCTAGAAGATGCTCCGGCCGATGATAAAGTTGAAACCGAAGTTGAAACTGATTCAGATTCTAACTTCTTAGAGGAAACGGAAAACCAAGCATCTAAACTAGAAATTGAAGAACGCATTCGGCAAACACCACTACCCGCCAAATTATTAATTACTCAGGATCGTACGTGGAACCTGACATGCACCGGTCGCGGACTATTTGAAAGCAGCAGCGACCGGTGTGTTTTAGAGGATCCTAGACCACAGCCTAACGGAGATTTAGCCGCAACAAGTAACTAAGGGTTTGTCGAGCATGACTTGATGGAAATTTCAGCAGGACAAACCACTGTAGGCTACGTCAAGGGTTTCCATCGATCCATCCTTGACGAAGCAATAGGTGCAAGCAAATTAGTTTTGCAGGGTGCTGTGGTCGGCGACTTGCTGCATCATCACCGGCACGATCAGAAACTGGCTCAACGAGTTGAGCTTGACGAAATATAATTCTGTGTATGAGCGAAGCGACAACCGGAGCGCACCAATCACTTTTTATTTGTTTGTCCTTAGTGCTTTGTCGAAATTCTTTTACACAATAGTTGTTTCTAAATGATGAGGCTTTAAGTGGTTTTTCAAGATTTCAACCCAGACATATTTCTTCAATAAAACACTAGAAAACACTAGTGCTTTGTCAAACACCAAAGGCCTGCCAACTAAAATCTAATTCAAACGGTTTCAACAGCCAGCGTAAAGCTGGCTGTTTTGATTCAAATCGCAAATGTGGAGAAATCTTGAAGGAAGTGTAAGCAGATAGTTAGCAGGTGCTAAACGGGAGATAAAAAGCTTTCAAGTTGCGTTGACATGAAAGGTCACCGATTAATAGAATCCAAACAGTCCAATCGCACGTATGATCATTCAAGACACCCAATTTTAGTCTGTTCAAACAACAAACGCGATGTATTCGTTAGTCAAAACATTTCAAAATATTACGAGACAATTAGATCGATCTCAGTTTAAGAAATATGACACGATTTCATCGCATCAAATAGACAAAGCAAAATCATTTCAGAAATTATTTAGGTATTCAAATGTCACAAAATTCAAATTCATCCAGGCTCACATCCATTGTTTTAGGTGCTATTCTTTTCCTACTGATCGGCGTCGTCTTGGGTGCAATGTTCGTTCCTGATCTTTCCAGAAGCTTATTTGCTCAACTGCAGGGTGCGGCTACGCTAGAACCCATCCAAAATACAGAAAATGAGATTTTAAGCGAATCAGTCGTCATTGAACCAACTGAAACGTCAGAAGTTGAACTACCCGACCCCGTGGTTGTAATTGAGACTGAAGAGCAAGTGGAAGAGGTTGGTGATATCGAGGCTGAGATCGATGGTACCCCTATCACACCAGCCATTGTCGCTCCTGCTTCACGCGCTCTACAAACGGAAGGTCTACAGGATCGCTTAATCAGTTTATACAAGGAGACAAACCCATCAGTCGTTCACATCTTTGCGCTCGTTCAAAATGTCCCATTGGGAACTGGCACCGGATTTGTGATTGATAATGAAGGTCACATCTTAACCAATAATCATGTGATTGCTGGTGCAGATGATTTAGAAATTAAGTTTCCCAACGGAATGCGCACAAAAGCGGCCGTCATCGGTACCGATGAAGATGCAGACGTCGCCGTTATTAAAGTAAATACATTTCCAGAAGGAATTGTACCACTCCGTTTAGGTAACTCATCTGCACTTGAAGTTGGTGAATTCGTTGTCGCTATCGGCAATCCGTTTGGTCAAGCAAGCTCTATGTCCTTGGGCATCGTCAGTGCTGTCGGCCGGGGCTTGCCGTCAGACCGTCAATTGCCCAACGGAGGCAGTTATCAATTGCCAGATGCGATACAAATTGACGCACCAATTAATCCCGGTAATTCAGGTGGACCATTGCTGAACCTAGCTGGTGAAGTTGTTGGCATCAACGCCCGTATCTTTAGCCAGACTGGAGCCAATTCAGGTGTGGGCTTTTCAATTCCAATTGATAT
>JBCCSO010000640.1:0-3495 GCA_039199965.1 Chloroflexota bacterium
CAGTCGTGCTCTGTCAGGTTGGTGAGGGTAACAAAATGACCGAACAGAAACGAGTAGCGGTAGTCGTCATCTTTGATGTAAAGGGTGCGGCGGAATTTAGGGGCCATTTGCAGCACAAAACAAAACTCACACAGGTTGTTGCAGCGGCGAATGTCTGTATCAAAGGTAGGGTGAGAGAAATGGATACCCAACTCCTCTCCGTAGTCCCGCTCAATCCTGAACTCGATGATCTCTTCGTCACGCCGCACCAGAAGCGTCATGTCTTCTTCGGCTGTGTAGAACTGTACATCGATAATGTCCTCAACCGGCTGATTGTTGACAGACAGCAGTCGATCACCCGGAAGGATTCCGGCTAAATCGGCCAAGCTGTCTGGCTCAACGGCCGTAATTTCCCCCGATGTGATTTGATCTAGCTGCTCGATCTCGAGTTCTTGAAAAATAGACATAGGTTGTCTTTGTTTAAGCCTTCTCTGCCTTTTGGATATCGGCTAAAAATGGATTAGTAACGGCCAACAAATCGGCCGTGGCCAGTTCAATGCCGCACATATGGTCACCGGTGCTGGTATTAAATCGCTCTAATTTTTTGATGCGTTCATCAATTACCAGCGGGATACCATCGGGCAAGTTAAATGGTGCCACCGCTCCTTTTGAGTAGCCAATTTGTTCGGTAATTTCTTCGGCCGAAGCAAACGTGAGCCTGCGATATTGCCCATCTGGGAAAAATGCCCGCACTTTCTTAGGATCAAGCTGCCCATATCCCAACACGCAGGCCATCACATATTTACGGTCTTTGTCTCGCAGTAAGATCGACTTCAACATTTCTTCTGGCTGAACGCCGCGCTGGGCCGCAGCCCCTTCCATTGTGTAAACCGGTTCGGTGTGGGGTAGCAGCGTGTAAGATATATTTTGACCGTCTAGAAATTTGGTGACTTTCGTATTCATACGCGTGTTTGAACGTGAATCATATCATCTTGGACCGTCACACTGTAGGCAGGCCAATGTTTTTTTACATGTTTTGTAACTTCATCAAGGGATGGGTAATCGCCAAGCTGGGTGAAATTGCGGGCATCATCGATCAAAATGATGTGACGGTCCGCTTCTCGTAAATAGGTGAAGATGGCGCTGAGTTCTGCCATCGTGGGGCAAACTCCGTATCCTGTACGCGGTCCGCCCATGTAGTGCGCATCAAGCCAGATAAGGGCTGGGCTGTTTAGGTTCGTCAAGATTCGGGGGAGCACTTCTGGTGAATGCCCCTGCCAGAGCTGGATGTGTTTAAAGCGAGACAGTCTTTTTTGCGCGGCCGCATATAGCTCTTTGTTTAGCTCTATTGAGTGAAGTTTGTTGAAATGATTTTGTAGCTGGTAGAGGGTGTCTCCCCTCCATGTCCCTGTTTCTATGAATGTTTGTAAACGGGGTTGAGCGTCAACGATCCGCTTGAGGTGGTCATGCTTGAAGTAGGCTGGAGGGGGAGCGGGTCGCCCCCGGCGACGCCATCTGCGCAGCACCTGTCGTCTGCGGATAGGGTAGGCAAGGGGATAAAGAAGGTTTCTCACGCGGCCGGAGTTTGGGTTTTGTTACGCCGCCAATCGAGCCAGATCCAAGTGAGCATGGCAAGGACTAGCGAATGTTCGAAGATGGTGAACGGACGGCCGTAGCGCGCCGGGTCCCAGTAGCTAACCGGGCTATAAAAACGCAAATCAAAATCGAATGGAAATAGCAGAAGCGGCCCATCGTCGTAATGCAGAGGAATATCGATTAGGGTATGAAGCATACAGGCGCAGCCAAACCAAAATAGGCTGCCCCCCCATTTCCGGCCGCTCCTCCACGCCCAATAGCCGATGGCGATGTACATGATGACCATGAGCGGCCCGTGGAACAAATTGTGCGCTATTTTGACCCAAGCTGATTCAAAAAACCACGTATCAAACAGTTGCTGCGTCCAAGAGGCGGCATCCTCATTTCCAAAATTGCCCTGAATGATGTCTGTCAGAATGGTCACAATGGCAATCGCCGTTAGCGGTACGTCAGGCATAATGGAGCCCAGTAAGAGAGCGCGTGAGCGAAGCGGTGGGTATCCCTTTTCTTCAGGCGGATTTCGCTTCATCACCCTATTTCCAATTGCAGTCATGATGAAATGGGTATAAGTTTGCATAGGTCTGATTATTCATGATTTAATCAATTTTGACGAGGATTTCTGATGGTAAATGGCTGAGGGTGTGCATACTCGGTTAGATCAGCCGATTGAACCCAACAGCTAAAAGCTACACCGACTCTAGAAACTGTCTACATATTCTCTACATAATCGTTTTCTATGATCCAATTGCTAAATTCAGACGATGGGGGGCTATATTTTTACTAACCGCGAAGGACGTGATGATGAAAAAGCAAAAAGGGTTCAGGCGATTTATTTGGCCAATTGTACTACTGGGTATGGGTTTTTCGATCGGAGTTGCTGTTTTTAATGGGGAACAATCGACCGTTCAAATTGTGCATGACGTAGATTATTCTGAACTAATTGCTGCACACCATGAGGAAATGGCTGAAATTCAGGAAGATATTGACGACATGATGGCAGAGGCTCAATCAGATCTGCATATTTCCGTGCCCGAGGTGCCGGAAATTGTGGTGAATCCGAAAGCTCCGGTTGTGATGGTGGATACTGGTGGGTTTTCAAGTGTGAACCGCACGAATATTGGCGGAGTTTCTGGGGTGATTGGGAGCCTTGGCATTGCCATGATTTTTGTGATGGCAATGATGGTTGTTGTTGATGATATGCGCGGCCGTAGAGAAGATTAAAAAGTAGCGGTATACTCTTTCGTATGCAGGACAAAATCTTAATCGTTGAGGATGAGGCACGTATTGTTAGAACACTACGTCTTTATCTAGAAAAAGCAGGATATGAAGTCACGGCCGTGATGGACGGTAATCAAGCTATCTCCGTGTATAAAAAAGAAAAGCCTACTCTTGTTTTGCTTGACTTGAACCTTCCCCAAATTGATGGGTTAGACATTTGCCGAGAGATGCGCAAGCAGCAGGATGTGCCAATCATTATGCTCACCGCCCGTACCGAAGAAATGGATCGACTCATTGGCCTTGAATTGGGTGCTGATGATTACATCACCAAGCCCTTTTCGCCTCGTGAAGTGGTCGCTCGTGTGCGGGCCGTTTTGCGTCGTGCTCAGAGTTCCTCCGGAAAAGCAGACTCTTTGCGGGCAGGGCTACTTTTGGTTGACTTAGCCGGTTATCGCGTTTGGTTAGACGATCAAATGTTGAGCCTGACTCAAACAGAATTCGAAATTTTAGTGGCCTTGGTTGAGAATAAGGGACGTGTTTTAAGCCGACTTCAATTGTTGGACGCGACACAGGGCATTTCGTTTGAAGGGTTTGAGCGATCGATTGATCAGCACATCAAAAATTTGAGGCGCAAAATCAAAATTGCAATTGGTGACGTCCCTGTAATCGATACCGTTTATGGTGTAGGGTATCGCTTAGACG
>JBCCSO010000641.1:0-3489 GCA_039199965.1 Chloroflexota bacterium
ACAGCCTGTCTGAATTTTTTATCTACATTCAAGAATTAGGGATTGTCATCATTCTTTATTGGATGTACAAAAAGTTTGATAATCGACTTTATTTTGCGTGGTTGCTGATTTTTACATACATTCTTTTAGATGACTCGCTTCTGCTCCATGAGCGGATCGGCGTGTGGATGGTTGATCAATTTGGGGTGGAAAATAATTTTGGCGTACGCGGCCGGGACATCACAGAAGTGATTGTCCAGATAATATTTGGCGTGCCGCTAGTCTCTTACATGGCATATACTCACATCACCAACAAAGACAGTTTGGCAAACCGCATTTCAATCATTTTATTTATCTCCCTAATTATTTTGGTGGCATTTGCCATTGTGCTTGACTGGTTCCATGTCCGCATCATGATCCTGTATCTGAAGCCGATTTTAGGGACTATCGAGGATGGCGGGGAGTTGTTTATTGTCACCGGTATTTTGTGGTACGTTTATCGGCAGTGGCAAAATATTGAGTCTGGAATTGCAACAAACTAGATAAAAGGCTTGTTAAGCCACGAACAGACGAATTTAAGCATTTGAACGAGAGTTAGGGCATGTCGAAAAACATCTCCTCACTCTCGTTTTTTTCTTTGATTTTGTTTGGTTGCTTATTGATTGTTGGTCACCCAGATTTTTCAGCGACGGCCGCTCCTGAAAACCAAACATTTTCTTGTGCTGATTCTGAAGCAGATTTGATTGATAAATCAGTCACATCTGCTGGTGTGAATGGTAAAACCATTTATGTGGGGTATCAGCAGGTGAGTGCCAACAATCAAAATCCGATTGTGGCCCGCTATGACAACGGTGCGCAGGTTTGGTGTCGCACTGATTACGAAACGTCGGGCGATGATGGCCGGGCAACGGGGGTGTGGTGGAACGGAACGGACAGCGGGCTTTATCTAATTTTTAGCGCAACCGGCACGCAGGGATCATCAGATCAAGATTTTCGGCGCTTTGCTCAGAACGGCTGGTTGAGCAGTTACACCGATGGCTCACCCGGCGGTGGCGGCGGACCAAAAGTGTCTATTGTGGCTAAGGCAAACGGGGGCGATGGCTCGATCGAATCTGCAACGTTTGTAACAGCCGTATTGTCATCAGGCAAAACCAACTCACTCACCGTGGATCAGCTGACCCCGTCTGTTGAAACGATCACAGTACAAGCTCGCTCGTGGTACTCACCGCGTAACCCTGACAAAACGGCTATGTCGTGTGAAGGCTCCTCTCCGTTTGCGTATACCCTCACGCTATCGGCCGATCTTTCTACCGCGCTCAACGCATCAGCCGAAAATTGTGTGGGCAATAGCCAGTTTCCCCCCAGTGAGATCACGATTAAACCAGAAGTCGCCTTTGTGGGGATGAATACATTCACGGCGGAAGTTGGCCCTGAAAATGTAGAGTTGCCCATCCGTTTTACGTGGCGCATCAACGGGGATATAGTGCGCACTGTTTCACTTGATAGCCGCGTGGATCAACTAAATTATGAGTGGGACTCAACGGCCGAGGGGCAAACGATTGAAGTGACCGTAGAAAATGCCCAGTCAGATACCCCGCTTGACTCACCACAAGTTGAGTTTTCCGTTGTGCCAGCTTCCCAACTGTTTTTGCCTATGATTCAGAATTAAATAGGCCAACGGCCGTCATAAATAGCCGCCGGATTTATCTGGCTGGCGAAAAAGTGCAGGAAAAATTCTCATCAGATAACCAAATCGCTTTCGATTGATAGACCTGCCAAAAACTCTGACAAGCTGTCAGAATTTTGTATATGCAACTGCATCATACTGATGGCAACAAACCTAAAGCTAGGAGAATCAAATGTTGTCATTGTCCCCAAAATTTATTCGCCAAACTTTCATTACACTCATTTTGTGCTCAGTCCTGCTGAGCCTAACGGCCGCCCAAGAAACGCCTGCACAAACGGCCGTGGCGCTTGCCCCCCACACCATTGTCTACACCAGTAGCGGCTTTTCACCAGATGAGCTGACTGTTCAAGTGGGTGACACCGTGACATGGGAAAACCAAACAGACCAAATGCTGTCGGTTGCTTCGCAGAATCAATACTTGATCTTTTTGCCCCTCATTCGCAATGGCGACCAAGGGTCAAAAAGTAGCCAAGCTAGCTCAATTACAGCGGCCGATTCTATGCCGTTTGAGCTATCAATCCCGGCCGGTGAGTCAGAGTCTTACACCTTTCCAGAAGCGGGACAGTATAAATTTTTTGTAGCGGATGACCCTGATCAGGGGGGGATGATCACGGTTGAAGATAGCACTGTGATTCCACCAGCGGCCGCAGCTGAATGCGATGGTGCCCCATCCGATGTGGTTGAGGGTGACCCGATCAACGATGGGGAAGAGATTGGGGTGTTCTACGCCACGGCCGAAGACCGCACGCTAATTCGCTGGCAGTGGGATGATTGTGAAACGGCTCAGTTTGAAGTCTATCGATCGGTCAATGGGGGTCCAGAAACCCTAGTAGGCTTGGTAGCACCGGTCACGAATCCGGCCGAGGCTGAAGACATCCTAAACAACACAGAGCCACGCTGGCCCGATCTGTTTGCCTATTTTCAAGGGGTGTTTCTAAACGCCCAAGATTTCAATAGCGAGCAAAATTATGCGGGGAGCAATGACTTGCTCAACTTTATCTATGCCAATGGGCTGGCTGGTCAGCACTGGACCAATCAATTTTACCCACTGGCGCTGGTTGCGGGATGGGGCTACTTAGATACCGATGTGAAAGCAGGGAATTTGTATGCTTACCGAGTGGTGGCTACCGGATTAGACAATGACCTTGAGCTGGGCAGTGTTGATAATGTCGCGGCCGGGCAAAAGACACCGATTCCGGTGCCAACTAATTTTGTAGGGATCGATTTAGACCCATCTACCAGCCCTTGGACTGAGGCTAAGGATGGGAATTGGGGGCTAGCACAGAAAAACCGTCGTTTCGACAAACAAATCTACCTAACGTGGGATACTCCGGCCGGTGAAACATCGCCGCCAAACCAAACCATCGGCTACAACATCTGCGCAATGGAGCCTTCTGGCCCCGTGCCTATTCCATATCCAACCATCGGGACCCCGCCATCGTCCCCACCGCCCGGACCAGATCAAACAAACAACGTGATTTTGCCCGGTGCGCTCCCGGTTGCGGCCGATGGCCCTGACTATCACGCCCGCTTGGATATGGCCGATTACGAAGAAAACACATACGTTATGGGTGGCATTGACCTGTTAAATCAGCCGCTGTGTGTCACTGGAAACGAAGCCAATTTAAGTACCCCGTTGATGATTCGCGCTCATGACTTTATCCCGCCAGCCCAGCCCAATTCACTAGAGCTGACCCAAGTAGGGAACACGATTGAAATTGAGGTTACTCTGCAAAAAGAAACCAAAGGGCATGCTGGATTGATTATTCAGCGGACCCACACGCTGCAATGTGAAGAAGGGGATATCTGCTGGCAAGATGTGG
>JBCCSO010000642.1:0-3489 GCA_039199965.1 Chloroflexota bacterium
GCAGGTGTTGGACCGACGGGTCCTTGTGCCAGACGGCGAAGCGGCCGTTGTGCTTTCTGGTGTGTATGATTTTATGACCGGGGAACGGGAGCAGGCGGTTTCGGCTGATGGGAAGTCTTTGGCTGATAACGGATTTCGCACGGCCATTGAGCCATGTTCAAATTAAAATTTGAATAGCTACCTGACACAAATTGCCGACGATCTAAAGATCGCGGCTAAAAGTAACTGCCTACGGCCTTTGTAGCCTAAAGCCCAAAGGGCGCTGTTTGTAGCTGCTGGATTCATCCAGACAACTTGCAAATTATTTCTGGGAATTCAGAAAATCAGTGACGGAGTCAAACAGAGCAATCGACTCAAGATTAAACTTGCTGGGATCAAACTCAGCGGCCGATTGTGCAGCTTCTTCCCCTTGCCAGTAACCATCCCCAAAATAAGCGGGGCAGTATAGCGATTCTTTCCCCAAATCGCCCCAGTAGGTGCCAAACAGCACGTGCATTCTGTCGGCCGCAGAGAGCTGGCCAACCGGTTTCACCTTGTACATCGAAAAGCGGTTAATCAGCACGTCGATGTCAGGCGCATCAAACTGCCGATCCCCGACAATGATGTCAGAGAAGTGACCCAAATTGACAATGACATGGTTCGCGTTGCTCTCATCCACGTGCCAAAACTGGCTGATGTTCAGCGTAATCATATCATCCGGTTTGATCGTCATGATCTCTGAGAGGATGATGTCTAGCGGCCGGAAATATTTTCGATAAGAATCGTAGGCTTTTAGAAAATCACTAAACTGAAACAGCCGAGCAAGCGCCGTTTCTTTTTTCACCACGAGCGAGACGAGGGTGCCGTCTTCTCCCCAATCCTCAAATTCTAAATCTGAGGGACTAAAAATAGGCAACCAGTTGATTGGAATCAGGTTGTTTGCTTCGATCTCAGTTTGCCAACCAATGTGCAGATTTGTTCTGTGTCCCATTACTGCCTTGGGTTAAAGTGAACGCGACCGTTCAAAAATTAAAATCGCACGACTCCAAGTTATTTTCCCTAGAACCTCATGAAAATGCCATGAGTTTGGCAAAAATTAACTCGATTTTGTCAGAGCGTAAACGGCCGTGCGTGCGCGCCAGCGGGCCCACTTTTCGATTCTCTGGTTCCCCTCAAGATAGGCCCGATCCTCAATATCAACCCCGATCCACTGGGTTAAATCTTCAAAGTCTGACAGGGTAAAGATCTGCCAGCGTTTCTCCCCATCCCAGTTTTGCTCGAAGCCGGGATACTGCGGCACGCGGCCGGTCAGCAGAAACTCCAGCCGACAGCGCCAGTACCCCCAGTTGGGAAAACTGATGATGGCACACGTGCCAACCCGCAGCATTTCTTCAATGATCCCGGCCGGATCGTTCAAAAACGGCAGCGTTTGACTCAAAATCACCACGTCTAGGCTACCGTCTGGGTAATCTGCCAGCCCTTCTTCAATGTTGCCTTGCCGCACGCTCAGACCGCGCCGCACGCAGGCCAAAACACCCTGCTCACTGAGCTCAATGCCGCTGCCGCGCGCCTGCTTCTGCTGAATCAAAAATTCAAGCAGTTCCCCATCGTCACATCCTAAGTCTAAAATGCGCGATCCTTTGGGGACCAGCTGAGCGATCACGCGTAGGTCGGAGCGCAGTCTCATGCGGGTTTTGCTCCTGAGCAAATCGCCTTGTCGAGCCGGTCTAAAAAGGATTGGAGCAGGCCGGTCATGGTGTCCACTTCAAGCAAAAAGGCATCATGTCCCCACTGGCTTTCAATGTCTAAGTAGGTCACATCAGCCCCAACTACGGTTAGTGCCCGCACCAGCTCTTTGCTGTGATAGCTAGGGTAAAGCCAGTCGCTGGTAAAGCTTACAACCAAATATTTGATGTCGGTTGAGTTGGTGAATGCGGCCGCCAAATTCCCAGATGGCTGAGTGAGGTCGAAGTAGTCCATCGCTTTGGTGATGTACAAATAGGAATTGGCATCAAAGCGCTGGGTGAACTTACTGCCGTTGTAGCGCAGGTAGCTCTCAACTTCAAATTCTGTCTGAAACTCGTAGCCATACTTTTCAATATTGTGCAGCCGCCGGCCGAACTTTTGGTGCATCGACTCTTCGCTCAGATACGTGATGTGCCCCACCATGCGCGCCACGGCTAGCCCTGCGTCCGGCCCTGCACCCGCTTCATGGTAGTCCCCGTTGTTCCACGCTGGGTCAGCATAGATCGCTTGGCGGCCGACCTCGCCAAACGCGATTTCCATCGGACTGTGACGGCTTGTTGTGGCAATTGGAATCGCTGAGTAAAGTTTGTCAGGATGGCGGGCTGCCCATTCCAACACCTGCATGCCTCCCATTGAGCCACCGGCTACGCAGACCAGTTTGTCAATGCCCAGATGCTCAATCAGCTTCACCTGAGCCCGCACCATATCCCCGATGGTGATCACGGGAAAGTTGAGCCCGTATGCTTTTCCAGTCGCTGAATCAATTTCAGTGGGTCCGCTCGATCCGTAGCAGCCGCCGATGACGTTTGAGCAAATGACGAAAAATTTATCGGTGTCAAAGGCTTTTCCCGGCCCGATGCAGTCATCCCACCAACCGGCCGTTTTGTCATTTTCAGTGTGATATCCGGCCGCATGGGCGCTCCCTGTTAGCGCATGGCAAATAAGGATTCCGTTGGTTTTGTCTGCGTTTAGGGACCCCCATGTCTCATAAGCCAAAACAACGGGCGACAAAGTCAGCCCGCTTTCCAGCTCAAAAGGTTCGTTCTCTGCAAAGGTGAAATTTTGAATGGGAACAATCATTTAAAGTGACGAGTTTTGAGTGACGAGTGGCGAATTGTAACTCGTCACTCGTCATTCGTCTTTATTTGCTCCTATGCGCTCAGCGCTTGATCAAGATCCCATAAGATGTCGTCTGAATCTTCAATACCGATGCTCAAACGCACAAAGTCTGGGCTCACACCTGCATTGGTTAGCTCTTCTTCTGAAAGCTGGCTGTGGGTGGTGCTAGCCGGGTGGATGGCCAGTGACTTGGCATCACCGACGTTGGCGACATGGCTAAACAACTCAAGGTTATTGATGAAGTCTTCGCCCGCCTGACGGCCGCCTTTCACACCAAAGCCCAAAATAGCACCCGGCCCTTTTGGCAGGTATTTCTTGGCTACATCATGGTCTTTGTGGCTTGGCAAACCAGGATAAGCTACCCACTCAACCTTGTCGTGCCCTTCAAGGAATTCAGCAACTTTCTGTGCGTTTTCAACGTGACGCGTCATGCGTAAGCTGAGGGTTTCAATGCCTAGTAGGGTGTTCCAAGCATTGAACGGCGCTTGGCATGCACCCAAGTCACGCAGGGTTTGAACACGCGCCTTCAAGATAAATGCGGGTGCACCTAGGTCAACATACTTGATCCCTTTGTACGCTGGATCAGGATTGGTGAAGTTGTCAAAACGGCCGCTGGCCCAGTCAAAGTTTCCACCATCGACCAAA
>JBCCSO010000643.1:0-3477 GCA_039199965.1 Chloroflexota bacterium
AACCCCAGCTTCGGGTGCTTTATACGTCTCTAAAACATCTCCAAAAACGTTATATACTCTAGCAACTACCTCTCCTTCTTCGACAAAAGCCGCCAATTCAGGATAAACCTCTACCATGCCCCCACGGTCGGTATGCAGCCAATACGAATCCTCACACTCGACTGGTTGTTGATCAGGCGCAATCAAATCTCCTTCAATCACTCCTAACCCCACTAGCGTGTTTAAGATGCCTCTCAGCGCGTTCGAAATCATTGGTTCTTGAAATCTGTTGGGATCCCCCCAACGACAATTAGAATTTAACGCTGACGACAATTAGATTTGTACATTGAATCTGGTGAAGGACACTGGTCTCACTCAAAAAAGTGAGGCACAGATGACTGCAACCAACGCACAAATCAACATTGTCATGAGAGAACGAAAGAAAGGCCGCACCCAAGAACAAGCCGCGGTCAAAGCCAACCTGAAAAGTCGTCAGACAGTTGCGAAATACGAACAGTTAGGCCAGCTCCCCAGTGAACTAAAAAAGAAGCGGAGATATCGAACTAGACAAGATCCGTTTGCCCAAGACTGGGAACAAGTAAAAGAAATGCTCAAAGAATCACCAGAATTAGAAGCAAAAACTCTCTTCGACTGGCTCTGCGAGCAGCACCCAAAGCGGTATCAAGCTGGCCAGCTACGAACGTTTCAGCGCAAAGTCGCCAAATGGCGTGCTAAAAATCAAGGTCAAGTTGCCACACTGGAGCAAATCAGAAAACCGGGCGAACAAATGCAAACCGATGGGACATGGCTAACAGAGCTCAACATCACTATTCAAGGTGAAAAGACAAAATTCATTCTCATCCATTGTGTTTTGCCCTACTCAAATTGGTCATGGGGGAGAGTGGCCCCCACAGAATCTTTGCCAGCCCTTCAATTGGCTCTTCAAAGCAGTTTACAGAAATTAGGCCGGGTGCCTCGTTATCATCAGACAGACAATAGTAGTGCGGCAACCAAAGAATTAGGCGTCCATGACAAAGGGAAAAATCGAGAGCAGAGGGAGTATACAGACCCCTACCTCCATCTTTTAAATCATTTCGGCATGGAGCCACAGGTGACGCACGTCAATAGCCCCAATGAAAATGGAGATATTGAAGCGGCCAATGGGAGCATCAAAAGAAGCCTGAATCAACATTTGCTGCTACGTGGGTCAAGGGAATTCGACTCACTCGAAGCATTTGAGGCATTCATTCATCAGGTTATGGACAAGCGGAATCAGTTGAGGTCTGAGCTGGTTGCTGAAGAATTGGCCGTTATGCGGTCGCTCCCAAGTGGTGAACTGGCAACTTATGTAGAAAAGCGGGTTAAAGTCGGCTCTAGCAGCCTCATACGAGTGCTTAAGAATTGCTATAGTGTGCCAACGAGTTTAATCGGCCGACGCATCACCGTCCGAATCGGTATCTGGCATATCGAACTTTACTACGATAACCAATTCATTGAGCGCATTCCGAAACTCATTGGGCAGAACAGCTTTCAGGTCAATTACCGACATATTATTGGGACGTTGCTGCGTAAACCGGGTGGTTTTAGGAACTATCGGTACAGAGAAGCTTTGTTTCCCTCTACCATATTTAAAAGAGCTTGGGAGCAGCTCAATGACTGGTATGCCCCACGACGGGCCGACATCATCTATTTACAGGTGCTTCATTTAGCGGCTCAAACTTGGGAATCTGAAGTGGCTACAGCTCTGGAGTTATTAACCGAACAGCAAACAAAATGGGGCCAAGAGGATGTTATACAGTTAGTTCAGCGATCCGAACCAGCCATTCCTCAAATGGATGCTTGGCCCGTCAACCTTCATTTATATGACCAATTACTAGCGGAGGATTCCTATGTCTTCGCTTGATGTCATCCAACTTCAGTGCAAAGCGTTGCGCATGCCTACGGCCCATCTGCTTGTCGAAGAAATTATCCAACGGGCGACTCAAGAAGAGTGGTCGTTTGAAACCTGTATTAGTGCCCTCTTCGAACAGGAACTTGTCGGCCGGGAGGTACGGCGCATTGAGCGCATGGTTAAAGCCTCTCAATTGCCTCAAGGAAAAACACTGGAGACCTTTCAACTTAATCGCTTGCCACTCAAAGCTCGACGGCAATTAGACCGGCTTACATCAGGCGAGTTTGTCGAAAAGGCTGAAAATTTACTTTTCTTTGGGTTGCCCGGGACTGGGAAAACTCACTTGGCGGCCGCCATTGGGCATGAACTGGTCCAAAATGGCATTTCTGTCCTCTTTATTCCAGTTTTCAAATTGGTTGGAAGGCTTCTTCAAGCCAAGCAGGTTTATGAACTGGAGCGAGCCTTGCGCCGTCTTGATAAATTTCAGGTCGTCATTCTCGATGACATTGGCTATGTCCAGCAATCCAGAGAAGAGATGGAGGTCCTGTTTACATTCTTGGCTGAGCGATATGAGCGGCGGAGTGTGATGGTCACTTCTAATTTGGTCTTTTCTGAATGGGGAAGAATCTTTAAAGACCCTTTAACCACTGCGGCCGCCATCGATCGGGTCATTCATCACAGCACGATCATTGAGTTCCCCCCTTCTATGACCAGTTTAAGGGCGGAACAAGCGGCTAAGAAAAATGGAATTAAACTTGAACCGGCTTCGGATAAATCTAAAAGCTCTTAGCTTTTTCCTGTCTCCGACGGTCGCTTCGCGCGAGGCGGCAGGGAATGTCCCTGCACTCAGTAGGCTCAACTCTACTGAGAATTTTTATTGGTAGATATGTTAATTTCTAATTGTCATCGATGTTGAATTCTAATTGTCGTTGACAGGGATCGCCAATTTCAACCGTAACTGCATGAATGCCTAAATCTTCGGCCGCGTATCTGAGCGTTCCTTCACTTTCTTTGTGGACAATAATTTGTGGGTTGAGCATCCAAGCCATTTGCGCCACATCAGGCAAGCTCATGTTAGCCCGAACATAAAACGAATTGATATTGCCAAAACTAGCCGTGTGCAGGTCGATCAAATAATCAAGTTCGTTGATCACACGAGAAATCAGACGATATGCGTAAATATCACTTTCATTGCCAAGCTGATTGCCAGGCATAATGCGATTTAGATCTTTTCCATCCAAAAAATCTCTTTGCTTGCGCAGGAATGCAGGCACATTGGTTACGGGAATGCATACCAAAACCCCATCAAGTTGAGTTGGGTCTATTTGGCTAATTAATCTTTGAATAACAGGGATGCCATTCAGTTCATTTCCGTGAACAGCGGCCGTTACCCCAACTAGATGTTTGTCGCTTTTACCACGTACGATAATGACTGGAATATATTGCGGCGTGCCAATGCCATCAGACGTTAGATGGAGCCAGAATCGCTGGACAGAACACGGCGATACTGACTCTACATCAATATATTTTATGACTGGAATTTCATCAAGATTTATAGCTATCATATTTAAACAATCTCCTCAATTAGAGCAGGATCATCATTTAAC
>JBCCSO010000644.1:0-3473 GCA_039199965.1 Chloroflexota bacterium
AAAGTTTAGCGGCGGCAGAAAATAGCCATCCATCAGCCCATACCCCTGCCCGGTCATCGCCATAACGGGTACGCCTGCTTCCGTTAGCGCCTGCATGTCTCGATAGATGGTGCGCTTGCTGACCTCAAATTGAGCGGCTAACGCCTCCGCTTTGGTCCACTCACGGCTCTGGAGCTCGAGCACAATCGAGAGCATGCGTTCCATTTTGTTCATCGGCTTGTGGTTGGTAGGCTGTTGTATTCCAACACAACGGGTTGCTGCAAGCGGCGCATCACGCTCACAGGGCTGGGAGCTATGCTGGCGTTGACGTAGAGAGTTTCATCAATTTGCCACTGTCCCGCATCTTCGTGAATATGGCCAAACAAATGGATTTTCGGCCGAATTTCTTTGACACGCACGGCTAGCTCTTCACAACCCACACGCTTGCCCATAAACGTGCGATCCCCAATGTTAAGCGGCGGTCCATGGGTGATCAGAATATCAGTGTCGGCCGGGATCAGGTCCCACTTTTCCTTTAGCGCTGCTCCGCGAGGTAGGTTAAAGGCCCAATTGTGAAATTCTGGCTGCCACGGGGTGCCGTATATTTTCACCCCATTTATCGTAATCGCTTCATCTTCAAGATAAGTAGCGTTGGTGATTAGGGCCTGAGCTTCGGCCGGATGTTGTTCAAAACCAAAATCATGATTCCCAGCAATAATGATTTTGTGCGGATGGGGCAGCTCCCCCAGAAAGCGATTGAAGTCTTTAATTTGCCCGAACTTACCACTTTTGGAGCAGTCTCCTGCGTGCAGCAAAACATCCCCTTCAGGGACATTTAGGTGGTCATGTAGACCGTGCGTATCACTTATTAAAACCAGTTTCATAAATTGACTTTGCTGAAAAAAGACCTGACAGGTTTAAAAAGCTGCCTTTCAGTGCAGAAGACGACGGTCATAGAAACCTGTCAGGTCTAGAAAACACCTTTTTTAGTGGACTCAAAAATTGCGATAGTTGCTGTTGGTCGAGTTGAAGCAGCGAGGCGGTTCAAATAAGTCTAGCAAATTATGGGGAAAGTCACACCGGCTCCGGCTTGATTCAAATTAATTGGCGTTTTCCCCGCTGTCTACAGGGGGTATAGGCTCGTTAGGATCAGGAGGCGGAATAATGTTACCGTCGTCCTGGACAGGCACGGAGCGAGCGTCTTTAATTGACTGCGGTATCAGCTCTTCTGGAAGAATAGGATTCCCTTCGTATTGATCTATGCCATAGTATGCGGCGAGAATGTCACGCGCGATGGGGGCTGCCCACTGTGAACCCTCACCACCGTAGTAAATGAAAGAAGAGATGGCGATTTCAGGATTCTCGTAGGGGGCATACGCCACATACCAAGAATGGGTTGGAAGAATTTCTGCGTTTAGAATTTTCTCTTCCGTACACCACCCTTTTTGCTGCGATAGGTTGTCACAGAATTCAGAGGTTCCGGTTTTCCCGGCCGAAATCAAGCCGAAATCATCAAACCAGTCTGAGACCGGTTCCCCTTCCTCATCGCGGTAGAAAATCCACGCGGTGCCGGTGCCATCTAGTGTATTAACCAGGCGCATCCCTTCAGCCACAACCGTCACAAATTCCGGTGCAACATCAAGCAAGTCAATGACCTGCCCCACAAAGCCAACCTCACCATCATCAGAGATTGTGACACCGGCTTCTGCGGCCGGAATCGGATTGGAGTCAGCATTCAGGACAAACACATTTCCTTCAGCATCTGTCAAGTGATGTACCAGACGAGGGCGGTAGAGAAAACCACCGTTGGCGACAACGGCCGCCATCTGCGCCTGCTGCATCGGGGTTGCGGTGACAAATCCCTGCCCGATAGACGCGTTGTAGTCGTCACCCGTTGACCACGGCTCACCAAAGTTCACCTGCTTCCACTGGGTAGTGGGCATGTTGCCGGGAGCTTCGGCCGGGAGCTCAATGCCATGCAACCGGCCGAAACCGAACTGACGCGCATACTCGCCCAGTGTGTTGATGCCCAGACCGCGAATATTTTCTTCGCGGAAACCGCCCGCCACTTTATACATATAGATGTCACATGACTCTGCTAGTCCAGTGAAGGCATCCATCGTGCCATGGCCGTCAAAGGTGGGCGGCAGACTAATCCAGCAGACAAATTCTTGCGCACGGCCGGGGTCGTTGGGGGCGAACTGGTTGGCAACCGTGATGGTGCCCGGCGTGTCTAAACGACGATTGGGTGAAACGATACCTTCTTGCAGCGCGGCCGCGACAGTCACCACCTTAAACACAGACCCCGGAGGATACTGTCCCGCAATGGCATGATTCAGAAACGGCTCGTACTCATTACGGATCAGCTGCAGATAATAATCAACCGGAATTTCTGTGGAGAAGCGATTATTGTCCCACGTTGGAATATTGACCATTGCCAGAACCTGACCGTCACGCGGGTCGATTGCTACGACAACCCCCAGCTCAATTTCGCGGAACAGTTCTTGACCGGTGAAGAAGTCTTTGTCACCAAAGTTCCTGCGCTGATCCATGTAATCAAGCAAAATTTCTTCCGATATGCGCTGTAGCTCTGTATTGATGGTCAGATGGGCGTTGTAGCCAGCGACAGGGGGCGCCGTAACACCCAGTTGCTGCACTTCTCGGCCGGTCCAGTCAGTGACAATTTGCCGCTCACCTTTTTGGCCAGCTAAGAGCGGCTCAAGCGAAACTTCAAGGCCAGCCAGCCCCACACGATCGTCCCGCTCGTACCCTAAATCAAGCCATCCCTCATTGGGTAGCGGCCCCATAAACCCGATTAAGTGGGCGGTTAGCGGACCGGTTGGGTAACGCCGGATAGGCTCTGGGATAATGCGTACGCCGGGCAGGTATAGACTTTCTTGCTCGATTAGGTACGCCTCTGTGATGGTAACCCCGGCGCGGACCGTTGCAGGCAGGTATTGGGCAAAACTAAAGGTGTCAAATACATCTTGAATACTGTCAGGCAGTTGGGGAATGAGGCCCGAAGCGTCCAGAGTTTCATCGATGGGGGCACCGTATAGTCGTGCCAGCTCAGTGTACTGGCGCACAAGCGCAGGATCGGCCGCGTCTACCAGCTCTTGCTGCTGGGTTGTATTGGTTACCGGTACACCGGTCAGCAGAGAAAGACGCTGGAACACAGCGAGCCGCTCAGCTTCATCGGTGGGTAGGAATGCTGGCGTGATGGTTACGTTGAAGCTGGGTTCATTGGTGGCCAGCAGGTTGCCGTCCCGGTCAAAGATCACACCGCGTGGGGCGTCGATTAGAAGTCGGGCGGTGCGGTTATCTGTCGATTGAGCGCGCAGGTCATCACCACGGACCTGCTGTAGCCAGAAAACGCGAAATAGTAGTTCGATGAAAGGTAAATCAAACCTTAATCAACAAAACAAGCATGAAGATTTGATTTACAAGCCGCAACTCTACTCCACGAAAGATTAGTCAAATCCCAAAAGGTCAAA
>JBCCSO010000645.1:0-3464 GCA_039199965.1 Chloroflexota bacterium
GATTTCCAAGTTGACTGATATGGAAATTGAACACATTAGTGAATCGTTGAAACCAAGTCGAGAGTTGTTAGCGTATTTTGGCTATCAACTGTTGCGATAGAAGAATATAACAATCGCGCACACTCAAAGCGCTACACTTTCATTGCCCCGCCTCATGCTGGTGGGGAGAAAAAACGTTAGGTAATTTTGACAAAGCAAACAACATTTCAGACACTAAAGGGTGCTCATACCTTGTATATCCTGTTGAGAACATAAAGCCTCCCTAATGGTTACGAATCTGCATAGAAAAAAGAAGAGAAAATGAATCTTATTGATAAACTGAAAACCGTTGCACTAGAATCTGTTGGAATCACCGCGCAAAAACTAAAAGTGGTCCTTCGCAAATTTCAAACCCACCATGATTTAGCAATATTGTTGGGCGGGCAGCTTGTTTTATGGCATCGTGGAAAGTGAGTGACTCATACTGAGTTTACCCGTTTATTTTTGGCAGGATCAACTGGGTTTTTACGAGAATAGGACTTGCGAAAAACGATTCGTAGGGGTGCGCTTCATTGGCACCCGGGCACCCACGATAGGTACCCCTACAAAAAATCAATTTACTGTGTAGGTTTAAAAGGAATCAAAGTGCGGATTTAGGAGAATAACCAATGTCTAAAAATGAGAATTTATCGTCTGAATCGATTCACTCCGACCTTACTGGATACCTAGCAGAATCTGCCTCTGTACAGCAAGAAACCAACCAAAATGATATTGACTTTAGAGCGCGAGAAAAAGCTGTTGCTCTATTCCATCGAACCTATCAAGCCGCAAGAGGATATCAGGACTATGTTGATAAGTTGGCTGTTGATGTAAGCAAGATTCAAACGGCGGCCGACTTTGAGCGCATTCCGATCATGACGAAAGCCGGCTATATTAGTCAATACCCGCTGAAAGACCGGCTGGTAGACGGCCGGACAATGGCGGATTGTTATATGTTAACCGCAACCACCGGAAGTACGGGCAAACCGGTTTTGTGGCCACGTGATTATCAGGCTGATCAAGCGCTGGTTGGCGCGTTTGTGCGCGTCTATCGCGACTGCTTTCACATTGATCAGCGGAAGACGCTGCACATTATTCAAAATATCCTTGGCACAACACCGGCCGGGATGGTCATGAGCCAACTCTCATGGGGGGCGTCTCAAAATCACCAAATGACCACAGTCACTCCCGGAATGGACTTAGATCAAGCCATTATGATGATTAGAGAGGTGGGCGCACACTATGATCAGATTATTATCTCGACCTATCCACCTTATCTTAAAGCACTTTTAGATCGTGCTGATGAGGTTGGGTTAGAGCTTTCTGATCATCGGATTAAATTCGCGTGCACCGGCGAGAATTTTAGCCAGCAGTTTCGCAATCACATGGTAAGCCGCTTAGGAGACCTTGCTGCTCGAGAAGACATCATCAGTTTTTATGGTTGTACCGAGGCAGGGTTGATTGGGGCCGAGACTCCGCTCAGCGTTGCCCTAACTGGGGCAGCTACAGATAACGGTGAGTTGGCGAAATACTTATTCGGCACATCAGAAGTGCCGAACATCATGGCCTACAACCCGGCAAGCAAACTACTCGAATCAACAAGCGCATTCTCTGGCCTTGAAGAGATTCTGATGACGGCCGATCAACCAGCGCCGTTGATTCGCTATCATATTTTGGATCGTGGTGGCCTTTTAACGGGTAAAGATATCCAACAGGCAATCGTCAATTATGATCTCCCCCTAGCACTCCCACCTGAAGACGCGCGTTTTGTTTACGTGCTTGGCAGGAGTAACTGTGTCAATTTGCGGGGCTTATCATTCTATGTCGAAGGGATTCGTTACTGCCTAGAGAATTCACACTTCGCAGATAAGTTTACAGGTGAGTTCCAGTATGGCACAAAAATGAACACTCAATTCGAGGATGAGTTACACGTTGTTATCCATCTTAAGCCAAACTACGAATTAACAAGCTCACAACAAGAAACATTTCATCAGGAGTTTTGGGACAACCTGCATGTCATCAACCCGATCATGCACTTGCTAGCTGAGCAGATGCTCTATTCCGGAGTGCTGAAGCTATCATTCGCATACGGAACAGATCAAGCTGAACGCTCCGGAAAGTATAAATATTTTCTCTAGCAAACCTATTTAACGTAGAAGTCATATAGACATCAAGCTTGATCTAAGCAAAGCTGACGAAGCTTTTGAAGCCTCATTACAGCAGTTCAGTTAAGTGAGAAAACATGCCAAAAATCAACATTACCCGTGGGATAACGAATAACAGTATTCCTTATGCAAGAATAGAGGGTGGCCAGAAGATTGCGATGCTATGGTTTGGCGGGCCCGGGAACGCTATACCAACTGGCTGGCTCTTTACTTCTTTTACGAAACCTTTCTATCCACTGCTCGAGGAATATACCATCATCTTCCTCAGTCGGCGCAACGGTATGCCTGAGGGCTACTCAACCCGAAATATGTCTGATGATTACGCAGAGCTAATCTTGAATGAGTATGAAGGCCATGTTGATTTAATCGCTGGCGTATCATATGGGGGGATTGTGGCCCAACATTTTGCTGCAGATCATCCTGAATTGTATAGTCACCTTGTCATCTCAGCGGCCGCTTGGCAAGTCTCAGAAGTAGGAAAAGCATCAGACTATCGTTTTGCCGAATTGCTCAATCAAAACAAACCACGTCAAGCTTGGCAAGGAATGGCGGGTGCCTTGGGATCAAGCGCAATCGCCATAGCAATACTGAAGCCCATCTTATGGCTGATGGCTCCTACAATTTTAGGGGATTCGTATACTGACATCTTTCGGCAAGATGTGTTGATTGAGGCCAAAGCAGAAGTGGCACACGACGGTCGTGAGAGCTTATCACGAATCACGAAGCCTACTCTGATTCAAGCTGGTGAAAATGACAAATATTTTCCCCTTGACCTCTTTCATGAAACAGCAGATCTAATCCCGAACGGAAATGGAAACCTTGTTGTCTATTCAGGTAAAGGTCACAATATCTTTGATAACGAAGAGGTGACGCACGATATCTTAAAATGGATCGCAGAGAATGAAAATAAATGATCACCCAAGAACATCCTGCAAAAAAATGGCTTAAATTCCTGAAAAGGGGCGATCTAAACAACGCTGGCACAGACACTTCTGATAATGGAGCTGAGCAAGGAGGAATGTAGGTCATCAATTCATCAATGGAAGCATTAATCGATTTTCTTGTAGAAGCACGCCGCGTCACCTATGCTATTCCGCATGGGACACCTGTAGAAGATGGGACGGAACAGATGGTTTATGATCGGGACGAATGGCGCTATCGCGATCGGTATGCGGGACATAATCCATATGGTGGGCATGAAATTGTTTGGCAGGATGGTAAGGTGGTGTGGATGAAGAATTACATTGCGCAAGTAGTAGAAAAGGTCCGACCGGTCTCAGA
>JBCCSO010000646.1:0-3457 GCA_039199965.1 Chloroflexota bacterium
CGGTGATGTTCAGGTTGCGCTCCCGGCCGTAGCGCATGCCAGACGCTAGGTGAATAACGGTGTCGATGCCTTCAAGCTGTTCCGCAATCTCTGCAATGCTGTTTAGCCTGCCGCGCAGACCCACGTTGGGAATGCCTAACTGGTCTAGAGCGCGCACTACAGAGCGGCCGACAAAGCCGTTTGATCCGGTTACCAAGAACATACTATGATTTTATGCCTCATTATCGATTTGGGTTATGATCGAGTCTTTTAGCTCGCGTTCAGACCATCTTGGATTTTATACAAAAAAACATGAAATTAAATAAATGGATTCCACATATACTAATAGGGGTAATTACAGCATTCTTGTTTTTGATTCAGCTAAGATTAATATGGATTTGGAGCCTAATATTTGTTATTGCAAATTTGTTTGTAATTCTTATCACAACCCCTAATGAAAAACTGAGAATCTTACTAATTAACCTCATTGTTATTCCAATAGCCTTACTTTGTGCCGAATCTTATTTTAAGTTTGGAATTTCAAATCAAGTTCCATTTATGATGGGGTCTCATACCACCGATTCGTATTACCAATCAGATCCTATCTTAGGCTATTCACCTCAGCCCAACTCTGAGCGGGCATCAAAAAAAATGATAGGTGACACCATTATATATGATGTTGTTTACACTATAGATGATAAAGGATTTAGATCGACGCCCTACTCTGATTTAGATTCAAGAAGATGTTTGCTGTTTTTTGGAGGCTCTTTCGTATTTGGTGAGGGGTTAGAAAATGATGAAACAATTCCCAGTTTAGTTGGTAAGTTTTCGGATGAAGAAAAAAAAATATTTAATCTAGGCTTTCATGGTTATGGACCTCATCAAATGTTGGCCTCTATTCAAAATGATAAAGTCAAAAATATACTTTTAAACTGTGAGTTTTTCGATGCGTTCTATATTGGCCATCCCCAACACGTAGAGAGATCTGCCGGAAAAGTTTCTTGGGATCGAAATGGACCAAAGTATGTTTTGAATAATAATCAATTAGAGAATGTTGGCTCATTTAGTTCAAACCCAAACCAAAAAATAAAACGTCTATTCCGGTCAGTTCTAAACCAATCAGCTTTATACCAAAGACTGTTTTTAAGTAAACCTGCCAATGTAACTCCAAATGAACTTGATACTTATATCGAGATTATATTTGAATCTCAACAATCCCTAAAAGAATATGAAAGTTTCTCAAGTTTTTCGGTTGTTTTTTGGGATACTCCTCAAACTGACATTCATGGAATCATGTGGAATCGAAGCAACAAAATTATTGACGCATTTTCTGCTCATAAAATCAACTTTTACTTAGTGAGTGAAATTTTGCCCGATTATGATGCAGATCAAGACAAATATGTTTTAAGCCCTTTTGATTTACATCCAAATCAAACTGCAAATCAATTAATAGCTTTCTTTCTGGCAGATAAAATTTCCAATTAAACCTTTTGACAAAACTCATAACTTCAAGAACCTATAACAAGAATTACAAACGTAACTATATGACGTGGCACCACTAAAGTGGAGACGAATTTAAATCAGATTGCTCTTTTAAAATAGCTGCTTGCTCAAAAGCAAGCGGACTTTGATAGCCAATCGCAGAATGCAACCGTCTGCGATTATAAAAGGCTTCAATGAAATAAAATATCGATGACATCGCTTGCTGTCGAATATCAAAGCGATGAAAGTAAAGCCATTCAGCCTTTAGTGTGCCGAAAAAGCTTTCCATGGCCGCATTGTCGTAGCAGTTAGCCACCTTTCCAAAGCTGGGCAATGCTTTGTGAGTTGATAGTAGCTTTTGGTACTCATCACTGGTGTACTGCGAGCCGCGATCTGAGTGATGAATCAGACTGTCACGTGGCTGCCGTTTCCGAAAAGCCATTTTTAAAGCACGCAATGTCAACTCATTGGTCAAGCGAGAACCCATTGCCCAGCCAACCACCATTCGGGAATAGAGGTCAACGACAACGGCAAGATACAGCCACCCTTCACCGGTGCGAACGTAAGTGATATCAGCAACCCAAATCTTGTTGGGACCAGTTGCTGTAAATTGTCTCCCAAGCCGATCTGGCACATCGGGCAAGCGTTTACCCGGTTTCGTGGTGACCAAGTATCGACGAAACTGCTTGCCTCTAAGTTGATATTGACACATCAGTCGAGTGATTCTGCGACGACTGGCCTTTCGACCAAGCGCTATCAAGGCTTGATAAATACGGCGATACCCGTAGGTTTCCATCGATTCTTGATGGATTCTCTTTATTTCAACTAGCAATTTTGCATCTTCCTGCGACCGTTTCGATTCCGGCCGGTTAAGCCAAGCGTAATATCCACTGGGTGAAACATTGAGCTTTTTGCACATCAGTTGAACCTGAAACTCATCTCGATGTGCTTGAATGAACTCAAATCTCACCCTTTTGGTTGCGAGAAGATGCTGACTGCCTTTTTCAGGATGTCACGTTCTTGGGTTACAAGAGCTAGTTCTTTTTTAAGCTGTTTGATTTCAGCCGCTTCGGCCGCACTGGCATCGGCTTGAGCTGCGGCCTGTTTTTTAAAGTAACTTTTCCACTGATACATTTGGCCTTTTGCCAAACCAAGGTCGCTTTCGATGTCGGCGGCTGACTTCTCACTCGATTCCCAAAGTTGTAGAGCTTTGAGTTTAAATTCTTTGGTGTACCGTTTTCGTGTTTTTGACATGAATCTTTCTCCAGTTCAATTGTATGTTGAATCTGATTTATTCTCATGTCCACTAAAACGGTGTAACGTCAGTTGATACTTATTTAGTTTACGAGAATCTTGACTGCATCAATCTTCATCTCTGTTGGGCCGATTCTGCACTCTTTTGTGCGTGTAGCAAGCCCCTCCCATACGTTTACCAATAATATAGTGGAGTTATTTTGGAGCTATATCGAATTCGCAATGAATTTTCCCTATTGATAAACTACAACCAATGAAAAGAATCTGTCTCATCGGTCCCGCCGCCCCGTTTCGGGGTGGCATATCGCAACATTTGACGCTTTTTGACCAGCACCTGCGCAGCGCAGGCTTTGAGGTGCTGTTGGTTTCGTTTAAACGGCAGTATCCGCGCCTGCTTTTCGGCCGAAGCGATGTGGACTCTACGAGTCAACCGTATCATGATCACACTGAATATCTAATTGACTCGCTCAATCCGCTTTCATGGACGGCTTCAGCTAAGCGGGTGGCTGAATGGAAACCAGATGTGGTCATCATTCCATGGTGGACAACGTTTTGGGCCCCTGTTTGGTCAACGATCGGCCGACGTATCAAACGGCGATCCCCCCATACAAAGCTGGTTTTTCTGTGTCACAATGTGCTGCCGCATGAATCCCGTTTTTTTGACAAGATGGCTTTGCGCACGACACTGAAAGCGGCCGATGGATACATTTTGCACGCAGAGGCTGAACGGCCGAGGCTTGAA
>JBCCSO010000647.1:0-3454 GCA_039199965.1 Chloroflexota bacterium
AGGGGGCGGGGAAAAATTCGGCCAGTGGAAGCAAGAAGTAGCCCAAACCATAGCAGGCAAGTCCGGTTAAGATCAGGCGGCGGGTGCCCAGCCGCAGGCTGAGCCATCCGGCCAGAAAGCTGATGGTGATGAAAGCAAACTGCCCGGCTGCATTCACCCACCCGATAAAGGTAGAGTCATAGCCGAGGCGCAGCAAGAAAATGTTTAGGAGCACAGAGTAGACACCGCTTGTAGCAAACCCGGCCAATACGGCCGTAAACAGATAGATTCGCACGTCACGCTGGAGCTGTTTGAGGGCGTGCGTATACGTTGTAAAAGCAGACATAGGTGACCAATTATAGCCCTATCCCTGACAAAGCCGGTCGGTTGTGGCTCTTTCTTACTATCCTACACCCCAACTTGCAGACCAGACTGGTTTTAGAAACCAGTCTGGTCTTGAGCTCAGGTTAAGAACGGTCAACCGTTTCATCAAAATCAGGCTGCTGATCCGTTTCCTGCTTCAGAAATCTCAGCTTAGACTCAAAGGCTTGGGCAACAGAATGAAACTCGTCAGGCGCAATGGAGTCGATGATTTCATTCATCCTCAACAGCTTTTCAATCTGCTGTTCTTCTGTTTGATACGGCAAACCGGTGACGGCCGAAAGCACCTGACGAGCCTCTTCTAGATTCTCTCGCACCTTGCGGTAGCTGTAGGAGTCTTTGTAAATGGCAATGTCCACCGTGCGCTTCAAGTAGATATCCCGCATTAGGCCAACTAAGCGCTCAATACCAACCTCAACCAGAAGATCATACTCACGATGCATGACTTTTAGCTGCAAAAAAGCCAGCACCCAGTAATAGTGAAAATCTGGGTAGCGCGTTAGCTTTTCAATTTTTGACCACTCTTCTACAAAAGATGCTTTCGACCCACCAAATTTAAAAATCTCCCCTTTTGGCCCAACAACCGTTAATAGCTTCCGCTCCCTGTCCCCATTCAAACGCCACACCAAAGCCCTCTCCAGTAATTGGTAGATGCGCCTAAAGTCGCGACGAGAGTCAATTAAGAAGTCCCAATCGCTAAAAAAATCATCATTCCCTGATGTCCGACTGCCAGTTAATTCCATGATTGCATACGCTTTGCTTGTTTTTGATTGTCGTTTTAATTTTCCACATCAAAAGATACGGTGCAAATTTAAGCGGGATTGTTTGCGCCTTTATGAGCTTTTTTTCTTACAGCACGTTTACCAATAGCTGACCAAAACCTGCTAAAATATGCAAGTGAACACTTGCATTGAGAAGTGAGGCAACATGTCTAGAATTAATCGCAGCAAAATCAATATTCAAAAAGATGGGTTTGAATTTACCCCGTTCCGGCCGACGCACGAGAGCGAAATGCCCTTGACTGATGCGGGGCTCAAACCGGACATAGAGCTTATTGCGTTTGAACGAAATGGTGAACGGAGAGTGCTGCTTCTGACCGAAATGCACTATCACCACGTATGCCAAGGGGAACTGGCTGGCGAGCCTTATCTCGTAACCTTTTGAGGCCCGTGCAACAGCGGTGTTGGTCTAACACCGATGGTAGACGGCAACGTTCACTGGTATGGCGTTCCGGGCATCGTCAACGGGCTGGCCGTCTTGCGTGATGAAGAAAGCAGCAGCCTCTGGGATCACATCACGGGAGAATGTTTTGACGGGCCACTGGCCGGTCAGCGTCTGCCGTTTTGGGGGGTAGATATCACAACGGTTGAGGCAGAGCTTAAAAGTTATCCTGACGTGGTTT
The DNA here is from genome assembly GCA_039199965.1 of Chloroflexota bacterium. Taxonomy (GTDB): domain Bacteria; phylum Chloroflexota; class Anaerolineae; order Promineifilales; family Promineifilaceae; genus WTJY01. Next base: position 1,763 of record JBCCSO010000647.1, read on the forward strand.
TATTGAAATCCCCCGGCATTCCGTTTTTTAAATCAACACTGATGAATGTCGTGATTGGCAAAAATTTTATTGATAAGCAGGGGACCACACTGCCGGGCTTCTTCCGCCGCTCGATGCACACGGCCATCGATCCACGGCTGCCGGAAGGGGAAAACGGATTGGGCGTCATGACGGATGATCATCAGGCCAAGTTTTACCCGATGAGTGCACTTCAGAAGGGAGAAAGCATTGAAGATGATTGGATGGGCAGGACGTTAATTGTCCAGCGCGGGGCGATTGATGGCGTACCCAGAGCCAAATGGGCGGATGGCAACGGCCGGCCGATGCAGCTCTTGACCCGCTGGTACGGCTTTTCATTTACCTATCCTAAGTGCGAAATTTACGAGCCACAGCAGAAGGCAGGTTAGCATGACCATAAAAGAACAATCAGCAGCGACTAGAATTGATCGCTCTAAAAAAAGTATACGGAAAGAGGGGTATGCGTTTGAGCCGCTCCGGCCAGATGCCAGAAATGAGATTCCCCTGAAACGAGCAAGACTCTCTCCCAAGACGGAGTTGATCGCGTTTGAGGTCAACGGCGTGCGGCGCGTCCTCTCTGTGAAAGAGATGGTTTATCATCACGTTTGCCAAGGTGAACTGGCCGGAGAGCCCTATCTGGTTACCTTTTGAGCCCCCTGCAACAGCGGCGTCGGTCTGACGCCGGTCATTGATGGGCAGGTTCACTGGTTCGGGGTTGTTGGTCTTAGCAACGGGCTGGCGGTTATGCGGGATGATGAAAGCCGAGGGCTATGGGATCACATTACGGGAGAATGTTTTGACGGGCCACTTGAAGGCAAGCGGCTGCCGTTTTGGGGAGTAGACATGACAACGGTTGAGGCAGAGCTAGCCGATCATCCAGACGCCATTTTGATTCAGTCAGACAACCGGCCGTGGATGATGCGCATGATGAGCGTAGTTTTTAGCAGAAGCTTTATCAACAAAAAAGGGACGATGCTGACGCGCGGTTTTCGTAACACGATGAGCAAGGCGATTGATTCCCGTTTGCCTGAGGGTGAGAACGGCCTAGGGGTAATGGATGAAGACAACAATGCGAAGTTTTACCCAATCAGCTTAATCGAAAAGGGGGGATCAATTACCGATGAGTGGCAAGGGCGCACGCTGATTATCGAGCGCGGGCGGATTGATGGCACCCCACGGGCCCGCTGGGCAGACGGCAAAGGCCGGCCGATGCAATTGCTAACCCGCTGGTATGGCTTCTCGTTTACTTATCCCGGTTGCGACATTTACGAATAATGATTCCTAAAAGTAGACCAGTCAGGTTTTAAAAACCTGACTGGTCTGTAAGCGTCTCTCCCCAATCTAACAGAAGTCAATTGAATTTGAACCAAATAGTTGACAGGGTGATATTTTTCAACTAAATTTAAGACCGTTCGGTCTGATAATTATGTCTAAAGGAAGAAACACGCGCGAAAAGATCATAGCTAAGTCCGCCAGCCTGTTTAATGAGCAAGGGTACAACGGTGCCAGCATGTCGGACATTATGGCTGTCACCGGCCTAAAAAAAGGTGGTATCTACAATCATTTTTCAGGCAAAGATGAATTGGCTCTCGCTGCGTTCGACTACAATTGGAATATTCTGCTTACCCGCTACAAAGAGGCAATTAGCAGCGTGCCAGACTCCCCGGCCGAACA
>JBCCSO010000648.1:0-3450 GCA_039199965.1 Chloroflexota bacterium
CGGCCATTGTGGGGGTGGGCGTGCTCATCTTCATGGCCAACTTGCCAGATCTCTTCCGCAGCATTGCTCGTTGGATTCTGGATTTAATTCCGTTTATGAAAACCGATGTGTGGTTAGAGCGGTTAGACGGTATTTTGGCCGGTCTTGACTCTCTGACCAGCATCAAAAATGCGGCTTATTTGATCGTGAGTAGCTTTATCATTTGGGTTCCCATCCTTTACTCATACTGGATCACCATGCAAGCAGTCGGGATTGATGCTTCGTGGAGTGTGGCGATTTACACAGTGTGTATTGCGGCGTTTGGGGTAGCAGTGCCCTCCTCCCCCGGCCAGATTGGGGTGTTCGAGGCGGCCGTCTCTTTAGCTCTGGTTTCTGCGTTGGGGCAGGCGCTCAGCACAACGGCCGCCAGCTTCGGCATTATCTACCACGCCGTACAGTACTTGGTGCTGATCATTTTGGGCGTGATCGGCCTGATTGCGCAGGGAGAATCGTTTGGGTCGCTGGTGCGGCAGTCTCGTGAATTGACTTGATTGATCAGATGATAGGATGAGAGTTGAATATCATTTCCTTAGCTTGCCAAAGTTCAATCCTAATTTTTCTTAAGAAAACAAGAGCCGCAGGGAGCTTTAAGGTACCCTCTGGGCATGCTGACCCGATTGCAAACCTATCTCATTGGTGCACTGCTTTTGCAGATCATCATAGGCGTTTACGTCTTTTGGCCCGCGGCCGATACCGCACAGGCTGGCACTCCGTTGCTAGACATTCCAGTTTCTGGGCAAGTTGATCGATTAGAGATTGAAGGAAGCAATGGTCAACGCATAGAGCTTTCTATTGATCCAACGACAAATTTTTGGGTGCATGCCCCGTCTGGCTATCCGGCCAATGACATCGTCATTAACCAACTGGTTGCGAGCTTAGCCCAAGTTGAAACAGGCCGACTCGTCACCCAAACCCCCGCCAGCCACGGCAGTCTACAAGTAGCTGATCAGCAGTTTAATCAGATCATCCGGGTTTGGAACGATGGCGTGCGCCAAGAGCTGATCGTTGGAACTGCCCCCAATGCTCGCTCGGTCCATGTGCGGGTACCTGATCAAGATGAAGTGTGGCTGACGGCCGCGCTCACCAGCAGAGATGTTGATCCCGACCTGCGCAACTGGGTGGACACCCTTTACTACTCGATCGAGCGCAATGATGTCTTGGGGATGACGGTTGAAAATGGAAACGGGACTTTTGAATTTGTGCAGACGGAACCGGCCGGTGAAGACGAGGAAGGAAATTTCAAAGCGGCCGTTTGGGCGCTTAAAGACATGCCAGAAGATGCCCGCTTTGACGCAACGGCATTCAATACGCTACTCAGTCGGGCGACCAGCATACGTTTTTCAGAGCCGCTGGGAGTCGAGCAAAAATTAGCGTATGGGCTAGACAATCCCTTTGCGCGCGTCACGCTTGAGCTGGTCAATGGGCCGAGAACGCTTATTATCGGGGCCTATGATCAAGAGTCTGACAGCTACGTGATCCAAGCGGAAAACGAGTCGATGATTGTGCGGGTTCCGGGGCAAGCCATCGTTGAGTTTTTGGTAGCGGATCAAGAAATGTTTTTAGTGGCTGTTGAGTAAGGTGAACGCCTTGGGCTACTCTTTAGCCACGGATGCGCGGATGTTTTTGTTTGGGCTTTTAATTTTGAGGAGCACTGAACATCCACACAATCCAAAATCGTAAATCGGATACAATCAGGGGGATGGCTTATTCAAAAGATCGCGCAAAATTTGGCCAGAATTTTTTAGTCAAAGGCAAAACGGTGCGCAAGCTCGTGAAGCAAGCGGGCTACACCAAAAAGGACCACATCATTGAAATTGGGCCGGGGGATGGAGCGATTACGCGAGAGCTAGCCCAAGTGTCTGGCCGGGTGACCGCCGTTGAAGTTGACCGCAAGCTGATCCCAAACTTAAGCCAAAGCTTGGCAGAGTTTGACAATATCAAGATCGAAAATGGTGACTTTTTACGCTATAAGCTGCCGAAAACCCCGTTCAGCATTTTTGCCAATATCCCGTTTAATTTGACCGCCCCAATCATGCAGAAGCTGCTGTGGGACGCCCGCTGTCCGCAGAATGTCTACTTTATCATGCAAAAGGAGGCGGTAGACAAATTTGTCGGCCGACCCGCTTCAACAGAGTCATCTGTTCATTTTCAGCCGTGGTTTGAGTTTAAGAATGTGGCCCACATCAACAAATTTGAGTTCCGGCCGGTCCCTTCAATTGATGCTGCCCTGATCCATATGCACAAGCGCGACCGGCCGCTGCTCGATGCCAAACACAAAAAAGCCTACACCCAGTTTGTGTCGCACGGTTTCCGCAGTTGGAAAAAGAACCTCAAAATCGGGTACAAACATGTGTTTAGCTATGCTCAGTGGAAGCGGTTAGCGAAAGACAACAAATTTTCGGTAGAGGCGATGCCCAGTCAGCTCTCTTTGGCGCAGTGGATTGCAGTATTCAACTATTTCCAGATTGGGGTGCCCGAAGATAAAAAGCGACTAGTGTTGAAGGCGAAATGAGTTCATGACTTGGTCACATCATCATCAAAATCAATGGCAAGACTTAGATGCTCTTGAACTGAAAACAGATGCAGGAAGGCGTCTTGATGTTGGTGGATTTATTTTGGCGGACAGTTTCGACCAAATGCTAAGAAATATCTCTGCCGAATATGTACATACAGCTTGGCAAAATATTGTAGAGGCTTTGACCGACGCTGCGTTTGAAATCCCTGACGATTTGACATGGGGGATCATGCACGGAGGTGATACACATGCGCCGGACATCGAATCCTCACCTGCTAATTATTTTGGCTGGACAAGTAGGAAGTTAAAAGATTTTGATAGTCATCCTCTCTATTCAGCAATTGATTCAAATTTAATTAGCAGTACACCCTCGATCCGATGTGCGTGTACGTGGCGGTCGCTCAAGTGGAACGCTCGGCCGGATGACTTTAAATTTGGACTTAGGCTGTTTGAAGCCATTACAACGGACGAACTTACTGATTGGAGCCCGCTTAATCCAAGTGTTTTACAAGATAGTATAGAATCTAGAGAAATCTGGAGGAGAGCTGTAAACGCTATAGGCCAACAGGATCAGGATGCCCTTATTCAGACTCTAAATTCAGCAAAAGAAGCTTATTCTGAAGTGGGGTTTCGAATTGTGAGGAGAGCGCTTACTGCGTTGATCGAACATAACAGCGAGCATATTTCAGATTATTCGCTTAGCGTTGAAGATATTTTTTAAACTATCATATCAATACCGTTCCGGCCGGAATGAAGCCAAATCGAGCGTTGTCGGTTGCTCAGTCACAATGTCACTCACCAATTTGCCTGTCGCTGGCCCCTGCGTGACCCCCAGCATTCCGTGTCCGGTGGCGAAAATCAGGTTGCTAATCTTCTCGATCCGGCCGATGTACGGC
>JBCCSO010000649.1:0-3448 GCA_039199965.1 Chloroflexota bacterium
CCCAAGCCGTCTAGATAAGTTTCATATTCTTTGTTGTGCTTATCACCAGATGGGGTTGCGCTTGAGTAAATTTTGCCGCGCGGGTCAAAGGTTTCTTGGCTAAAGTCAAATTCATCGGCCGCCTGTCTGGCAAATTCAACCGCCGTTCGATTCATGACCGTCTGCTTTTTGTCACTTTCGTAGTTCCCCGTGTAGCTGTCAGAGCTGATGTCATGGGGTAGGTCGATCATAAAGCCAGAGCTGCGCCCGGCCGCATTGTCACCAATGCGGATCGCTTCGAGCAAAACGGTTTTGTCATCCGGCCGAAGCTGGCTCAAGCGCCGCGCGGCCGCTAGTCCGGCAAAGCCACCCCCAATCACCAGCCAGTCCGCTTGAATATTGCGGTCCAAAACATTAGCTGGCTCAGGATCGGGCAAAATGGCGTTCCAGCCGGTACGACCAGGGTTGCCGTGACGAATGTTTGAAACTTTGATTGTGTGGGACATAGTTGAATGAAATACATATTGAATACTAATGCTATATTGATTAAACTATTATTAGTATAGTATTCAGGAGAAATTTTATGGCAATGATCAAAAAGTTAACGAAAACCGGAAGTAGTTATTCACTCATCATCGACAAATCAATCATGCAACTACTCTCAATTGATCCAGAGCTGCCTGTAAAAATTACAACCGATGGGACGCGATTAATTGTTGAGCCAACCAAAGACAGTGATGACGATGAGAAGCGAAAAGAAAAATTTGCTAAAGCCTTAAAAAGAAGTCACAAGAAATTCGGAGCAGCCTATCAAAAACTGGCTGAGTAATCATGACTGATCCTACATTTTTATCAATTGATGAAGTTTTAGAAATACATCATTCGATGATCGAAAACTATGGTGGTTCATTGGGCATCCGTGATGAGGGTTTACTTTTATCAGCACTGGAAGTGCCCAGATCAGGGTTTGGTGGTAAATACTTTCACGAAACCATTTTTGACATGGCTGCAGCTTACCTTTTCCACTTCGTCAAAAATCATCCCTTTGTAGATGGGAATAAGCGCATCGGCTTGGGTTGCGCTGACCTATTTCTTTACATGAATGATTACGAGCTAAACCTCTCATCAGAAGAAGCTGAACGTTTAACGATGAAAGTTGCTTCAGAATCGTCATCTAAAGAAGAAATAGCCGCAGTATTCAAGAAAAATAGTAAACCTTTCACACTTTAACAAACGGCCGACTCTAAGAGCACTACCTCACCACTTGAGCCATCTAATCTAGCCCGGCAACCAATCGGCAACACCAAGAAGCTGGTGTGATGACCCAGCTTGAAGTTGTTCAAAATCGGGAAATCATAATCTACCGTCAATTCTAAAATCATCTCCTGCAATGACGGGTGTTCTACATGATCAAAATAGGTGTTTACCCACACCGGCCGACAGGTGATCAGTCCCCCAATGCGATCCAAAATACCCATCGAGCGCATTTTTTGGAAGTAAATGGCGATGTCATAGTACGTTTCGCCAATGTCCTCCCAAAACAAAATTGACCCGTTAAACAGATCAAGTGAAGGGAAATATTTTGTGCCAGCCAGCAGCATAAACCGTTTGAGATTACCCCCGATGAGCATCCCTTCAACAGATTCGCCATCTTTCCACACCTCAATCTCATCCCCAAACGGCAGCTCACCAATCGGGTCAGTTGATGTCAGCAGTTGGATGTAAAAATTCGCAAGGACGGTTTGATTTGCGGCCGATTCGTTGGCCCACTGCTGGCCAAATCCGTAGGTAAAATCATTGCCGTGGAAGCCGACTAGGCCGGTCTGAACAAACATCGCCCATTGATAAACGGTGATGTCTGATAGCCCGACAAACGGCTTAGGATTCGCCTTGATCAGCTCGTAGTCTAACTGATCAATCACGCCCATCGATGAAAAACCGCCGGTGTGTCCAATAATCGCTTTGACTTCAGCGTTGCTAAACATGGCATTAATATCAGCCGCTTGCTGATCAGGCGTTCCGGCCGACCAGCGATGCATCAGCTTGGTCGTTTCTCCTTCCAGCAAACGGAAGCCCAAACCTTCAATCACCGCTTTGGCTTGAGCATACGGCTCATGATCATAGTCAAAAACCGGTAGCGATGGCGCGACAATGCCGATTAAATCATTTGGCTGTAGCGCCTCGGGTTTCAATAATTTCAAACCATCCACCCTTGCAGCCATGCACGATAGCTATCTGCATGTTTTTGGACCGCTTCGTCTGAAAGTTCGAGTGCGTCATAAATCACCAGCGGTTGTTCATAACGCATCTTACAAAACTTGGCAGACACTTCAAACGGCCGGAAAAACTCTTCAACCGAATAGCCGTAAAAAGCACCCGGCTCAAAATCGGCTTCGGTACCACCTGCACTCGTGGCGCAGACCAGCGTTTTGTCAGCCAGTTTGTGATTGCCACCACCGTACGCAAACCCCTGATTCCAAACTTCATCAATCCAGTGTTTCATGAGAGCCGGACAGCTATACCAGTACATCGGAAACTGTAGAACGATAACATCATGCGCAATCAAAAGCCCCTGCTCTTTGGCGATGTCAAACTTGAACTCCGCAGCGTGTTCCTCAAGGATATGAATTGTCACCCCCTCAAGGTCTTGGATAGCGGACAACATCGCTTTGTTAACGCGGGATTCAGCAAAATCTGAATGGGAAAAGACAATTAAGAATTTCGTCATGGGGCGTTTTTCAAAGTCGCAATCAAAGTTTGATCTCGTTTGGACAGCAAATTGATGGCTTTATGTAGGTCAACAAATTTTGAACCAATAACATATTCATCAGCCAGTTCCTCTACTGTAAACATGCGGCTGGGCTGATGTTCAATCGCTTTCGCCGTGTAAATCAGCCAGATAAAATCGGGATAGGGATAAGGGTAATTGATTGGTTTAGGGGTAGTATGCCTTAGGTGGGCAAAACCAAAAAGCTTCAGGTCACTTACGAGCCATCCCGTTTCCTCCAGTATTTCTCGACGAGCCGTCTCTTTAAAGGATTCGTTCCCTTCACAGCGGCCACCGGGCAGCACATGGAACTGGTCTTTGGCTTCTTCCACAACCAAAATTTCGTACTCCCGAAACACTAATCCACGCACAGAACTGACAAGATTTGATGGAGGCAGTTGTTCAGAACGGTAATAAGCAATTTCCAGCTGGATTTCTCCCCAATCGGCCGATTCAGAATAAATGGATTCTAACACGGACAGAAACTCACTAAGCAATCCCATATTAATTTGAGCCAACCCGGATTTTGTTTACTCCAAATTGGTCTGCCAGACTATCTAATGCTCGAATCCAGCATTCAATCACATCATTTTCGCAAACTTGTAAATTGGCATGCATCCTATAGTGTCCCGGCTTGACCTGTTCAAATCCACTGAAATATTCAGCGTACCCTTGCTCGGCTATCTCCTCATGGAAACACAG
>JBCCSO010000650.1:0-3442 GCA_039199965.1 Chloroflexota bacterium
CTCATCGGTAGCAACATCACCCGTTTGAGCGCGAAAGGCGGGTTCCAACAGCAGCCAGTAGCCCGCCGCCAGTCCGGCCGATTCACTGCGCCGGTTGGGAAACAGACTGTCATCGCCAGACATACCCAGCGTCTCTACCAGCTTACCCTGATAGGTATCAAGCAGGTCTGCCTCGATCTTAGGCCACGCTTTGTCTGGAGTGGTTGTCCCTTCAACTAATTCTGTCACCGCTAGGGTAGCATCTGCCCCCGGCCGATCAAAGCGGGTGCTTGGACGGAAATCGCGCACCAGCAGCCATTCGCGAGCGGCTTCATAGTCCCCACTGTCAATGTTTGATTTTGTTAGCTGAAAGCTGCCCAACAGCAAAGCTGTACGCAGCTTCCCTTTGGCGGCCGATACTTTGTTTCCGTTATTTTCTGTGATGGCAACTGCTGCGAAGTCTAAAGCGTCCCGCGCTGCCTGTTCAGCTTCAGCCGGAAAGTCAGGATAAGTAGCTAAAAATTGGTTTAGCTGCTCATTGGCTAAATCAATAGCAGCCGCAGCAGCTTCTGGGTCATCAAACAACATCTCTTTTTGGGCTTCAAACAGAGAAGCAGTGATATCTTCAAACTGCCCCCACGGCGTATTTTCTTGAGTAGTTTGTTCAGCAAAAGACACGCTTGGCTGAGTAAAAGCCGCAGCCAGAAGGCACAAAAAGACGAATAATAAAGATGTTGTTTTAGACAAATTCATTGAAACGTAAAAGGTGGAAACGGCGTAAATCGTTTCCACCTAAAAATGATTACACTGTCGTCATTGTAACTGAAGAGAACTTTCCAAATATGGATCGAAACACTTCGTTTACATTGATAAATTGTATCTATTCAGCACCTTGTTCAGGGAGCGATATGTGTTATCTGCTGAATAATGTCGACAAATTTATAGATCGGAAGCTGTCTGCACGCGTATTTTTGAACACGCATGCAGACAGTCTAAAAATTGCTGCTGTTTCTATTCAGCAAATGGGTTTGGTGATACTTCAGCAGGATCAACACCCGCTACTTGTACAAACAGGTCGTCAAGAACTTCATGCGCTGCATGGAAGCCCCATCCTACCCAGTGTCCACCCACTTGATAGTTCTGGCCGTTTTGCACCGCTTGAAGCGTGCCCCAAAGAGGATCCTCACTCAATTGTGCCCACGCACCTTCGTTGGCTGCATCACCTTCAGCATCAGGAGCTTGGCTCCATGCAAAGAGGTATTCGCCGTCAACTAATGGTAGTTGCTCTAGAGAGAGTGTGGCCGCAACAGCGCCACCATAAACTTCGGTAGCCTCTTCAGCCGTGTATGCCTGTGACTCTGGGCGAGCAAAGCCGATGTCAGCCAGCATATCAGTTGAGAAAGCGTTGGCTAGCTGCAACTGTAGGCCGGGTGCACCGCCATCATTGTAGTAACGTACCACTGAAATTTCGATTGCAGATGGATCACCTATGAGGTCACGTAAAGTATCTACACGCTCGTTGTAGTCAGTGATAAGCGCTTCAACCTCGGCCGTTTTGTTTAGAATATCGGCCGTGAACATCATGTTCTCTTCCCAGCGGACGTTTGGCAGTTGGGGCAGAACAACGGTTGGGGCAATTTCTTGCACCTGCTCAATATCCTCTTGACCAAATGGTGACTGGATAATCAGATCCGGTTCCAGTTCAACAACGAGCTCAAGATTAGCGGGAAAGCCCACAAATGTGACTTCGGCCGCAGTATCGTTGGTGTAGGGGAAGTTGCGCTGGTAAATTGACTCAAGGTAGCCGATAGCGCCTACAGGCGGTGTTTCACCTAGAGCAAGCATCACTTCAAATGGAGCCGGTGCTAGTGCCACAATCCGCTGTGGGTTTTCTGGAATGCAAACCGGGTCAGTCGCCAGTAGCTCATTGTCGAACAGACGTTGACCTGCTTCACACTCAACTGTGGCTGAGTCTTCACAGGGGGTTGCCAGACCAAAATCGATTAAACCGGCCACCATTTCTTCTGCCGTACGCTGTGTGGCTAAGGGGCCTCCAACACTCCACCAGCGGAAGTTACCATCCAGTACATTGCCACTCTGAACCACCTCTAAGCTCTGCCACAGCGGAGATTCTAAAAGTGTTTCAGGGTTTTCATCTTCCAAAAAGTATCGCAGTACAAAGAGAACCTCTGCATCTTCCAAGGTATCAAGCCGTTCAAGGCTCAGCCCACGTAAATCGCTAATTTCTTCTGCAACATGCGCATCTGGTATCGAGAAACCGGCTTCCTGAATTAGAAACGCACTCGTGTTCCACGGAATGGTTGTATTAAGACCAATTCCACCATTGAAATGGTCAATGATTGAAACGGTGATCTCTTCGGGATTGTCTACCGCGCAGGTGACGGTTTCAACCGCATCATCCAAAAGGGCAAGTAGCACGTCTGTCTGCTCATCTCCAAAGATGGCGCCTACATCGGTTACAAGCCCTTCTACGCCCTCATATGGGCTGTTGATTTTCACCGTCGGGGCAATCAGGCTTAAGCTGTCATAGAAATCATCTCCATGAGTAATGATCAGGTCTGGTCCAACTTCTACCAGTGCTTCAAGGTTTGGCTCCCAGTTACCACCTAGATTAACGACAGCCTCAAAATCGCTGAATTCCGCTTGCACAAACTCAGGAATTTCATCCCAGTTTGTAATGGCAACCGGTTCGATTCCCATGGCGATCAAGGTTTCACTGACGTGACGATCGCCAGCGACTGCGATGCGCTGTGGGTCTTCTGGAATACAGGTTTCGCCACCTGCGTGTTCAACCAAACGCTGCCCATCCTCACACTCAACTGCGGCTGCGCTTGATGCATTAGCATCTGGGATCAAAACCGCATCGATAATGTGGATAATGCCATTGCTAGCTTTGATGTCAGTGGTAACAACATTGACAGAACCGTTTAGCACAACCCCACCGTCAACTACTTCGATGGTGACATCTTGGCCACCTAGTGTTGTGGCTGAGTCGAGAGTCACGACCGTGGCCGCATCTACAGCACCTTCAGCTACGTGGTAGAGAAGAATATCGGTAAGCGCTCCGGTTGGATCAGCCAATAATTCTTCGATTGTCCCTTCAGGCAGTGCTGCAAATGCATCATCGGTTGGCGCAAAGACGGTAAAAGGCCCTGCATCTGGATCAGCAAATGTTCCCGCCAAGTCAGCTTCTGTCAGAGCAGTAACCAAAGTGTTGAAAACACCGGCCTCAACTGCAACTTCAGCAATGGTGCCCGCATCGCTCATTTCCATGGAATCATCCATCATAGGGGCTTCAGCTAAACCTTGATCAACCGTAGCTGATCCGGGCACGATCATGTCGAATTCTTCATCAACCGCGATGCTCAACTGAGCGGCAGCCTGAGCTACCTGACCAGAAATAGCGGTCGCTTTGTCTTGGGCTTCGGTTCCAAACAGGTCA
>JBCCSO010000651.1:0-3441 GCA_039199965.1 Chloroflexota bacterium
ATGGGTTGATAGCTCCTGTTTTTAGATTGCATTTTCAATCGTTCTCGCTTAAATTACATTCGAGCTATTTACCAAAGAAAAAAAGGAGAAAATCATGTCGAGGAATATCTGGATGAATGTCCTTTGGACAATCGTCTTTTCCATTGTTTTAAATGTAATTGTGTATTATGCAGGGGTAGCATTTGGAGTTTCCTATCGTGCGGAAGTTCCGGGAGGTACTGTTGGACTTGTACCGGTTATGGTGGCCAGTCTGCTTGGGGCAGTTATTGGCTGCATTGGATACTGGGTTTTAGGGTTTATTTTCGGTGACAACAGACGTGTGTGGTTCATCTGGCTCGCAACAATCCTAGGTGCTCTTTCGATGTTGAGTCCATGGTTTGGGGCCAACGATCTACCGACGATGGGATTCTTGGGCATTATGCACGTTGTTTCTGTACTAGTTATGACTTGGTTTTTGGGTGTTTGGACGCCTAGATATGTCACTCCCGACTCTGTTATCGTCTCTTCATAGTCAGATCAACACAAGCATTAGAGCGTAAGAAGCTCACCAACATTTTGTTTTGCGCCCTTTAATTTGTTAAACTGCGGGCCATAATGTTCAATCTAGCAACTCACCACCATCATTTCAGCGAGTTTTCGGCCGAATTGCGGTGATGGTTTGTTGCACTTAAATAGTTGATTTCAACGCCCTCTCTGTAAAGCGGAGAGGGCGTTTTTTATTTCACCACAAAAATTGACAAAACTATGACTCGATCTGACATACGCTTCGCCATTCCAAGCAATGGCCGACTCGAAAAAGATGCGCTTACGTTTTTAAACGCATGTGGCTTACCGGTTAAACGACGGAATCCGCGTCAGTACACCGCCACAATTAGTGGATTACCCGGTGTAACGGCCCTATGGCAGCGCCAAAACGATATTGTACGCGGGGTTCGCCAAGGGTCGCTCGACTTCGCCATTGTAGGGTTAGATGCTCTGAGCGAACGCTGCCCGGCCTCTAAACCAGAACTCTGTGAGAACATCTTAGTCATCCATGATGAGCTAGGCATCTCCCAATGTGAGCTACATCTTGCGGTACCGGGTGAATGGCACGATGTCACCACGCTAAATGACTTGAAACATAAAGCGGCCGAACTTTCTCCACTTCGGATCGCAACCAAGTTCCCCAATTTAACCGAAGCGTTCATGATCGATCACGCCATCAAACCATTTGAAACACTGAAAGCTGACGGTACCCTTGAGATTGCACCTGCCATCGATTATGCAGACATCATTGTTGACTTGGTCTCAACCGGAACCACGCTAAAAGCCAACGCCCTCAAGCAGATTGATAACGGCATGATCTTGCACTCACAGGGGGTCTTGGTAGCAAGCAAACAGGCCCTAAAAGATCGGCCGGAAGTTTTAGAAACTGCGCGCGTCTTATTGGAATACATCGCGGCTCACCTTCGTGCCAAGAACAGCTACACGGTCACGGCCAACGTTCGCGGGGAGTCACCTGAAGCGCTGTCAGCCATGATGCTCGAAAAAGAGCACATCCGCGGTTTGCAGGGGCCGACCATCAGTAAAGTTGTCCCACATGATCCAACAAAACCGGACGCAAATGATTGGTATGCGATCAACATCATTGTACAGCGCAGAGACCTATCAGCCGCCATCCACGAGCTGCGTGAAATAGGTGGATCAGGCGTTATTGTGACCGAAGTGAAATACATTTTTGAAGAGGAGCCAGTAAGATTCCAAGCGATTTTGGAGGCGATCAGCTAATGAACACCAACAACTTTATTCGCCCGGACATTATCTCGATGACCCCCTACACCCCCATCGTCCCATTCGAGGTTTTGTCAGAAGAATTGGGCATTCCGGTCGAGCAAATTGTGAAGCTAGATGCCAATGAGAATCCATATGGGCCATCCCCAAAAGTGTATAAAGCACTCTCTGGTGGCCAGTACTATCACATCTACCCAGACCCAGAGAGCACGATTCTGCGAGACAAACTAGCGGTACACACCGGCGTTCCGGCCGATTATTTGCTGGCAGGTATGGGGGCTGATGAACTAATTGACTTGGTTTTACGCGTTGTTTTATCACCGGAAGACAAAGTGATTGATAGCCCCCCATCGTTTGGCATGTATCCGTTTTCAACGCAGGTCAATTCAGGCCAGTATCTAACGGTGCCTAGAAACGACGATTTCAGCATCAATATTGATGGGATTGAGGCAGCCGTGGCGCAAAACCCGACCACAAAAATTGTGTTTGCCTGCTCACCGAATAATCCTGATGGGAGCGTCATTTCTCCAGAAGATTTGGAACGATTGCTGGCCCTGCCGGTCTTGGTTGTGCTCGATGAAGCTTATATCGAATTTGCGGCCGTGGATGGGGTCAAGTCGAGCATTGAACTAGTGGAAAAACATGAAAATCTGTGTGTGCTGCGCACCTTTAGTAAGCTGGCAGCTTTAGCCGGTTTACGCATCGGGTACGGGGCGTTTCCAAAGTGGCTGCGGGCGCAGATGATGAAAATCAAGCAACCCTACAACATCAACTACGCGGCCGATTTGGCTGCGCGCGCGTCGCTTGACGACAAAAAGTATCTCAATGAAAAAGTGAAAGCCTTGGTGGCTGAACGGAAGCGGATGTCAGAACTGCTTGAACAATTTGAGTGCTTAAATCCCAAACCCAGCTTCTCAAATTTTGTGCTGTGTGAAGTCACCGGCCGGGACGCTGGCATTTTTAAACAGCGCTTACAGGATGAATATGGCGTCTTAGTGCGTTATTACAACAAACCCGGCTTAACCAACTATATTCGCGTGAGTGCGGGTCGGCCACAGGACACAGACAGATTAATTGAAGCCGTACAGGAAATTCAGGACAATAGGATCAGAACCTCATGACAGACAGAACCGCTTTTATGAGCCGGAAAACCAAAGAAACCGACATCGCCATTTCTGTGAACCTAGACGGCTCTGGAAAACATGACATCAGCACCGGCGTCGGTTTTTTAGACCATATGCTGACCGCCATTGCCGTACACGGATTGTTTGATCTTGAGATCAAGACGGTTGGTGATCTGCACATAGACAGCCATCACACCATTGAAGACACCGGCATTGTACTGGGTCAGTGCATTGACCGGGCTCTCGGTGACCGCAAAGGAATTAATCGGATGGGGCACGCGTATGTCACAATGGATGAAGCCCTTGGGTTTGTAGCATTAGATCTGAGCGGTCGGCCGTACACGGTGTTTCAGGCGGGTTGGCATGCTCCGATGATTGGCCAGTTTCCCACGACGCTGGTTGGTCACTTTTTTGAATCGATTGCGTTTCAGGCAAAAATGAACTTACACGCCAAGGTCGAATACGGCCGTGATGACCATCATCAGGCAGAGGCTTTGTTTAAGGCATTTGCGCGGGCGTTGCGTACGGCCGTTGAGCACGATCCCCG
>JBCCSO010000652.1:0-3432 GCA_039199965.1 Chloroflexota bacterium
ACTGACGCAGGGGATTTTGCCGGTCCCGGAGCACGCACGCTAAACGTTTCTCTTATCGGTATAGCGGTCTTAACATCAGTCCTATCCGTCATTTTCATCGGTTTGCCAGCAGGTTTCGCTCTGTTCATGGGTGTGATTACCCTGTCATTGCTATTCGGTCTAACTGGCGTCATGCCCATTGGTGGTGGTGACATGCCGGTTGTGGTATCGCTATTAAACAGTTTGTCTGGTTTGGCCGCATCGGCCGCAGGCTTTGTTATCGGCAACAACGTTCTGATCGTGGCGGGTTGTTTGGTCGGTGCCAGCGGTATGATCCTGACCATCATCATGTGCCGTGCCATGAACCGCACCTTGGGCAACGTGCTCTTAGGTGGATTTGGTGGCGGCGGTGGTGGCACCGCGGTTGAAGGCGAGATGAAAGCTGCTAGCGTGGAAGATGCGTACTACGTGCTCGAAGCCGCAAACAGCGTCATTTTCGTACCGGGTTACGGGATGGCGGTTGCGCAGGCGCAGCACGCGGTTCGTGAACTAGGTGAAATCCTTGAAGCGAACGGCACAGAGGTGAAGTACGTCGTGCATCCTGTTGCGGGTCGTATGCCCGGTCACATGAATGTACTGCTGGCTGAAGCAGATGTCCCTTATGAGCAACTGGTTGAAATGGAGGATGTGAATCCTACCATGGAGACGGTTGACGTGGCGATCGTCATCGGTGCTAATGACGTGGTCAATCCGGCCGCACTCACCGATGAAGGCAGTCCGATTTACGGCATGCCGATCATCAAAGTGCATGAAGCCCAAACGGTGTACGCGCTCAAGCGCGGCCGTGGTAAAGGCTTCTCAGGCATCGTCAACGCCCTTTTCTTCGGCGAAAATACCCGCATGCTGTTCGGTGACGCGAAGAGCACCATGGGTGAACTGATCGCTCAGTTTAAAGACTAGAAAACAAGGATAAAGGTGAAAGGATAAAGGTGAACTTTTTCCCTTTATCCCTTAGCCTTTATCCTTCTCAATCACCTGTTCCACAATCCGGCCTAACACGTCATGAGTCTGCGCTCCCGACACATAGTATTTCCCATTAAATATCATACCCGGCACACCGCTGATCCCATATTGAAAGGCGGCATCAATGTCGGCCGTAACTTGGCTTGTCCACGGCTCTGATTCAAGTGCTTCCAGAAAAGCTTGCCGATCTAAGCCTATTTCCTCTGCAACATCAGCCAAGACAACCAAGTCATGAATGTTGAGACTGTCACGCCAGTAGGCGCTCATTAGACGCTTGTGATACGCCTCGCCTGCATGATGGGCTTCTGCATATTTGGCCCCCACTAAAGCGGCTGTGCTTGTACCAGAAAAGGTGTTGAAGTTGATTTCAACCCCAAAGTCCCGCTCCGCAATTTCAGCCATGCGCGGCCGAGCGGCCAAAATTTTTGCCTGATATTCGGGCGAGATCGGGCCAGCGCCCGGCGGCCGCAACATGTAACTGTGCCACTCAATTTCTACATCGTGCGATTCTTCGAGCTTCTCCAAACTGGAGGCCACAAGGTAGCACCACGGTCAAACAAAGTCAGACCACACATCTATTTTTACAGTCATAACATCCTCAATAATTTTCGGAACCTTTAGCCCAGTCGCAACCGGTAAAATTTATAATGGCATAATCACCCACCCAATCTAGGAAAAAGAGATGAGACAAACGCTAAAAGGAGCGCTGGGAAACCTGCTGATTTCAGCTAATCCACAAAAAGCGGAGCAGCTTTCGACGCTGGGTATGACGTCAGTCGACAAGCAAGACCTGAAGATGACTGAACGTCTGATGCGTTTCGCAATGCTGCAAAAGATTGAGCAAGAGCAGGATTTTGATGCCCTTGAAGCGCTGCACAAAAATTACTGGATGAATCGGGGCAGCGAGTACTTCTTAAACACAGATGATCACTTTGAAACGATTTTTTTGCCCGAATGCTCGTTTTTGATTGACATTTTGGCAGAACACGTAGCTGGATCAGAGTCAAAGTTTAGGTCATTACTTGAAATTGGAACAGGGAACGGTGACGTTCTCAAATACCTTTCCGAGCGTCTACCATCAATCAATACGTTTACGGGGGTTGATTTAAGCCACAATCAGATCGATCTAAATGTTGAGAAGTTTCGAGACAATCCCAAGCTTGAGTTTGTAGCGGCCGATGGGTTAGAGTGGGTCGAGCAGTATGCTGAGTCAGACACCATCTTTTTCACGTCAAGAGGCGTGCTTGAATACGTGACCCAAAGTAATTTAGAAAAACTGTTGCGCACTGCGGCCGGGCTTGGCAACACGATCTTTGTCACTCTTGAGCCCAACGGACTGGACCATGATTTCGCGGCCGAACCGAACTCTAAGCTCTACGGCCTTGAAAAATCTTTCTCGCACAATTATCCGGCTCAGATGATCCAAGCTGGCTTTGATTTAATACACATGTCAGAAAAGCGGTATGAAGAGCAGGCGCATAAACTCAGTTTTACAATTGGTATGAAATAATTCATCTAATCATATCTTTACTGTATGCTGTCTCACTTTTTGAGTCTAGAAACACAAATCAATCGGAGTTTATAAATCGAACATGACTTCCAATGGTACAGACCAATCTAAGCACATACCAAGCTTCCTTCATGGCATCTTGATTGGAACAATTTTTAGTATGGCATTCCACATAATTTATCAGCCATTACTTGCCATTACAGACCTACTTGGTCGAGAAAAGATTACTGATTTTGTAGGGTTTATCCTATGCTTGATGTTGATAACAGCTGTACTTGTTTTGTCCTCAATCATGAATCTGGCTCTGAAAAGACTTGGGTTTGCTGCGATTCAACTCAGATCAAACAATAAACAGGGACTTAACGGCAGATCATTAATTGGTTTTTTAGTGAGTGGGAGCAGCTCTTTTCTATTGATTTTTGTCGTACGTCTTTGGTTTGGAACTTAACAAACTAGTGCTACGTCAAAGATGGATAGATGGAAACTCTTGACGTAGCCTACAGTGGTTTATGTTGCAGATATTTCCATCACGTCATGATTGACAAACCACTAGATCAGATTTCTAAAAATCATAGTTGATCCGATGTCCGCGGATACGAGTCAGCACAAACTCTATCACCAGAATGAGTGCTACAAAAAACATGTCAACGACAATCGTAATCGCAAACGCCAAAAGCAGATAGCCAGCCAACTGATTGACCGGCCCCACAAGCGTGTCCCACATCGCCTGCTGAAACCCAGCAAAATACAGCACACCCAACAGCACCGCTAAAATTAATCCTAAAAGGGGCCACGCACGACGATCAGACGGACTAGGCATCATCGCATTGCTAATTGAGAAGAGCAGGTAAAGCCAAATCCATGCATCGGCCGTAGCAAAAATCCGGCTCAACGCTTGCCCCATCGCCTGAGGTGTACCA
>JBCCSO010000653.1:0-3428 GCA_039199965.1 Chloroflexota bacterium
ACTGTTCAAGTGTATCAGCCGGGCTATTCTCACTTTTCATATGTGCATCGAGCCGCAGCCGGATTACTAGCAGCTCTGTGGATTGATGGCGAAATTCGCCTAGTATCTGACAGTAGTTGGCACGTGCAGCGAGACTCATCATTTTCGGCCGAAGTCCCCCGTATTTCAATTTATGGCAGCGGGGTTGAAGTTCAAAACTTGACCTTGAGTACACATTGGCTGAGCAGCCCTGATCTCGAAAACTGGGAGTCCGCGCGGACAGTGGCTGGTTCAACCGGCCCTATCTGGCATAGCCAGCAAGAGCGAATCACACCGATGCTTGTTGAGCAAACGGTGTCAGCCGACCTGCTTGAGGCTCGCAGGGCAGCGATAACAGTTGATCAATCAACCCATCCCGATCAGGTTCACGACCAGTTGCGACATGCGTGGCACAGCGGTTCAATAGCTTGTGTCAATCAAGCTGATAGCTGGTTTCAGGTGCCGCAAAGCGAGACTGAATCTACTTTGTGGCTTTTTGATCTGGGACGTGCTTATACTTGCCAAGGTTGGGCGGAGATCAGAGGCGCGGCCGGTGACGAGCATCTGCTGATTAGTTACGCAGACAAGTTTAAAGATGGCGAGCTGGTGATTTCTGATCCGGCCACCTACTGTCGCGTTCGGCCAACCGATCACTTTCGCCTGCGAGCAGGTGAGCAAACGGCCGAAAGTTTTTCAATGCGCGGCGGCCGGTACATCATTTTTATGCTGTCAGGGATAAGGTCTGATAATTTTGAAATTCGCTTTCATTTCCGCACGGCCGAATATCCGCTTAAAATCTCTAAGCCCCTCATTTTTGAGAATCAAAAACTAAATCAAATCATCGAGATGTGTGAGAGCACGTTCAAAGCTTGCCTGCAGGACAGTTTTGTCGATTGTGTTTGGCGCGAGTCATCTCAGTGGCTGGGGGATGGGTTGATTCAGAGCAAAATCTTAGCGTCTGTCACGGATGATTTGAGCTTAATACAAAAACTGCTGCTCGACCCGGCCGCTGGTCAAGATCAGGCCGGGCTGGTACCTAGCATCGCGCCGGGCGAAGTGCATGCCTACAACATTCCTCGATATGCCTGCATGTGGGTCGAATGCTTGGCTTTTTATTTACGTGAAACAGGTGATTCTGAATTTTTGACCCGCAACAACAACTTGGTTTGGTCCACGCTGATACGTTTGCTTGAGTACTTGACAGATCATGCGCCAAAAGACGAAAACGGCTTGTACATCAATCCGGCCGGGCGGCGCCATTACATCGACTGGTCTGCGACCAGCCAGAATGATCCGCACTGCGTTATCAATCTTCACATCATAATTGCCCTACAAGAGGCGATTGCGATTGCAGACATCATCGACCCAAGTTTGCAAAACGGCTGGAGGGCTGAAATTTTCGACCTGATAAGCCTGTGTCAAACTCATTTTTGGGATGATGGCATTTGGTACGATGATTTAGAGCAAACAACCCATTCTCAATTGGGTTCGGCAATGGCATTACGCGTTGGGTGCATTCCAGAATCTGAACACAATGAACAACTTGATTTAATCATCGGCCGGTCGATGGATCTAAACGATGAGCATCTGGAAAACGAAATGGCCCTTGCCAGTCCATTTATGCACCACTATCTGTTTGAAACACTGGCGATGTTCGGCCGCGAGCAAGCCATCCTAGACATTATTTTGGCCCGTTGGGGGCGATGGACGGAACAGGGAGAAGTTACGACTTGGGAGAATTGGAACATTGATTTTCCAGACGGGTCAGCTTGTCATGCGTTTTCAGCCCATCCCCGCTATCATCTCGCGCAGCTGGTAAAACAGGGGGCGCTCAGCATCCCATCACATAACCAATCATAGGAGAACCCCATGAATCGAATCGGTTTTCAACTCAAAGTAAAAGCTGAAAAAATCGAAGAATATAAAAAGCATCACGAAGCGGTTTGGCCGGAAATGCTAGAGGCGCTGAGTCGTACTGGCTGGCACAACTATTCTATTTTTATGCGCGATGACGGCCTGCTTTTTGGATACTTTGAAACCCCCTATGACTTTCAAACGGTGCTCGACGCGATGGACAAAGAGGAAATTAACACCAAATGGCAAGATTTCATGTCCCCTTATTTTGAGGCACCTGAAGGGGCTCACGCAGACAAAATGATGGTTGAACTAACAGAAGTATTCCATTTGGATTAAATATTAAAAAGACCAGTCTGGTTTTGAAAACCAGACTGGTCTAGGAAATCAAATCTCACCCTTTCCTAAGGCAGGATTATGCACCAGAAACAGATTGAACAAAGTTACGAGATGGCAAAGGAACGTTACGCAGTATTTGGCGTAGACGCAGATGCTGCGCTTAAACTAATAGCGACCATTCCCATTAGCTTGCACTGCTGGCAAGGGGACGACGTGGTTGGCTTTGAGAACCCTGATCGCGCCCTGAGCGGCGGCATTATGGCCACTGGTAATTATCCGGGCAAAGCCCGGAGTGCGGATGAGCTTAGAGCTGATTTAGACAAGGCTTACAGCCTGATTCCCGGAACCCATCGGCTTAATCTGCACGCAATTTATGGGGATAGCAACAAGCCGCTTGATCGAAATGAATGGCAGCCACATCACTTTGATCAATGGATTGATTGGGCCAAAGAAAATAAACACGGAATAGACTTTAACCCGACATTTTTCTCCCATCCGATGGCGGATAGCGGCTTTACATTGGCGAGTTTAGATAACGACGTGCGGGGTTTTTGGATCGAACACGGAATAAACTCTCGCAAGATTGGGGCGCATATTGGCCATGAGCTGGGGAATCCGTGCGTCACCAATGTTTGGATCCCAGACGGCTACAAAGACTCACCGGCCGATCGCGCGCACCATCGGCAAATTTTGATTAAAAGCTTAGATCAAGTTTTTGCGGCCGACATTGAGCATGCAGAAAGCAATTTGGATGCGGTAGAGTGCAAGCTATTTGGCCTAGGATCTGAAAGCTACGTGGTCGGGTCACACGAGTTTTACATGGGATATGCGACCTCGCGCCAGAAAGTTTTGTGCTTGGATGCGGGCCATTTTCATCCCACTGAAGTGATTTCAGACAAAATTTCGGCCGTCATGCCGTTTGTTCCAAGGCTCCTGCTTCACGTAAGCCGCGGGGTGCGCTGGGATAGCGATCACGTAGTGACCTTTACCGACGAGCTGCAAGCGATCATGCAGGAGCTGGTGCGGGGCAATTACTTGAGTCGTACCCACATTGGGCTCGACTTTTTTGACGCCAGCATCAATCGAGTTGCCGCATGGGTGATCGGCACCCGCAATGCGCTTAAAGCACTGCTGAAGGCCCTGCTTGAACCAGCAGCAAAACTGCGCCAAATGGAAGCAGACGGCGACTTCACCGGCCGTTTAGCGCTAATTGAAGA
>JBCCSO010000654.1:0-3427 GCA_039199965.1 Chloroflexota bacterium
ACTGAGCCAACTTGGTCATGTTTTGGGTGGCGCGCAGCTGGCCGACAAGCCCGGCCGCGTGCCATGTGGTGCCGCTGGTGAGCGTTTTGCGCTCGAGCAACAGCACGTCGGTCATGCCCAATTTGGTTAGGTGATACGCGATGCTCGCGCCGACAATTCCGCCGCCGATAATGACGACTTGGGAATGTGAGGGTAGTTTTTCTGCCATTTTTTTCTCCAAAAAGGATAGGGGCCCAACAAGTTGGGCTGAGAGGATAGGGATAGGTAACTGTGCTTCGCTGAGCTGTCACCTCTCGTAACGCTAAACTCTATTTACCCTGTTAAGTTTTTGCTTCTAGACCAGACTGGTTTTTAAAACCAGTCTGGTCTTTTGATCGGGAAAACTTCCCGATTTACATTTTTATTTGCTGAATTTATAGAGGCCAGCCATTTATGGCTTCATGCTCTGGCTTGGGTTTCCAATGTTGGGCCCAATCATGTTCAATTTCTTTCCATTGGGCGCTTAAGAATTTGGCTGGTTCTTTTACAATGTCCGCCCACGTTGTTTTTCCAAATACTGTTAACACCCAGTGCTCATTGTCCCATGTGCCAAAAATCTCTTCGTCTATAAGCCAAACTAAAATGTCCTCAGGATCATAATGATCACAGTCAGCAAGAAGGGAGATAACCGGCAATTCATAATAGCTCTTTTGGTTTGCAGAGCTGTTATCAATCCAAATGACATCTTCTTCAAGCTCTCCATATGACAACAATTCAACTTGCCCACATTCGCAATCAAGAGGGTTGTACTTAAACTGTTTGTTAGCTTCCAGAAATGAGATTAAATCTTTTGGCAAATTTAACATTAGTTATGGTGCGGAAAAACTTCCCGATTTACGTTTTTATTTACACTGACAGAAATATAGAAATAGTGGAAACAAGGTTGGCATGAATCCTTCCCTATCTTCTATCCCTATCCCAACTTGTTGGGACCCTATCCCTCCACCCGAACAGGGTGGCCATAAACCATATTGAACAAATACCCTTCCTTATTGAAGGGATGTTCCATCGGTTGGGTGTTGCCATCTTCATCGGTGGCGCGGGTCATGATCGTTTGATCTCCGGCCGGAGCGTCCCACTCAAACTCAAACAAGCACCATGAATATTTGCTGTTTTCGGAGATAAGTTCGGCCGGATTCCACGTTGCGCCGCCGTCCACGCTCCATTCAACTTTGGTGATGGGAGCCAGCGGAGAACGGGCGTTGCCCCGTATTGCCTGTTTGCCTTGCGGGATGGTTGCCCCCCAAGCTAAAGCGACAGAGCTTTTGATATTGTTTTCAAAGATCAGCTCACCCAGCACGTCCCCATCCGGCTCCCATTCCGGGCCAATGAAAACGTAGTGGACGGTATTCCGATCTACTTTAATTTCTGATTTGCTACAGGTGATCGAGCCAACCCATTTGATGCTGTTGGTTCCGACATAGCCGGGGACAATCAGCCGGAAGGGGAAGCCGTTGTCGATGGGCAAAGGCTCGCCATTCATGTGGTAGGCCAAAATCGTGTCGGGGTCCATCGCTTTGTCGAGCGTGATCGGCCGGCTCACCCCACCTTCGGCCGCATCTGCGTCCAGCCCTTTGGGGTTGATGGCAACCGTGTCAGGATCGATATCAGCCATCTCCAGCAGCACGCGGAGCGGCACGCCGGTCCAAATTGCGTTGCCAACCCCTCCGATCTGCCATTTGGTCATCCCAAAGCCATCTTCGGCCGGGAGGACCGGTTGATTCATAACCAACTCAAACAGGTCACGGCCGTTGCCCGCACATTCGAGATACGCTGTCACCGAATGGGTGGGTAGCTTCATGATTGCGTCATAGCTAAGCGCCAGAGGTTTGCCAACCCCATCCCCATCAATTTTTAGCGTGTAGTCATCAAGGTTGACTTGTGGAGCCGACTTATCGGTACACACGAAAAACATCTCGTTGGGTGTAATGAATTCAGTCAGCAACTCAGGCTTGGTTTCAAGGCTGTCAGCCCGACGATTGAAATAGTCTAAATTTTTGTGGAATTGTGCGTTACTCATAGCTTTTATCTCAAATTTAGCTTTTGTAAATGCGAAAAGATTTCGATTGATTAATCATTCTGAGATGACATACCCTATACAAACCCGGAAACCCAAGTCGTCACTTTTATGAGTGGCATCAGCTTCTGCGTATTGGCTACAGTTAAAAGCACCTGTTTCGATGTCCCAAGCGAAACCTCCACTGCGTGTATGTTGTATTCTTTCATCATGATATCCTCTCAAGAAGATGGCATTGTTATTCAAAAACCCTTGATGAGCATCATTACTAGAAACTGCAATATGGGTTTCATCACTGACCCATTCTTGAACGTTTCCGATCATGTCATAAAGTCCCCAAGTATTAGGTTCCTTTAAGCCAACGGATTTGAGTTCTTTGTTTGAATTAGCTGAAAACCAAGCAATCTTATCCAGAGACTCCTGCGTATCTCCAGAATAAAAAATAGTTTGGGTGCCCGAACGACAAGCATATTCCCATTGAACATTTGTTGGTAAGGCAAACATGTGTTTATTTGGCAAGCTGTCTGAAAATCGTTGATTCAATTCATCACAAAAGGAGATTGCCTGATACCAATCAATATCTACAATTGGTTTTTCTCTGTCTGAAATCTCTAACTCAAATTGTGGTTCGGCTATCGAAGTCCATTGTTCTTGCGTAACAGGTGTTGTACTAATCCAAAAACCATGTTTGACTTCAACTTCCCTTGGTAAATCACTAGAGTAATTATCGCGCCAAGGCTCATCAATTGGGCTGCCCATCATAAAAGAGCCTTTGGAAATCCATTGAAAATTGATTCCGATTTGTTCATTGGTATCCAGTGAAAGTTTGAGAGGTGTGCCAATTTTAAAATCCATCACAATTACAATTTTGCGCCTTCTAATTGATCAACCAGATTTTTTCTCATAAAGTGTGCTGTTTTGCTAAAGCTGCCTTGTTCGGGTTCAGCGATGGCAAAGCCTAAACTTTCATAAAGGGCACGTGCTTTGTCATTGCCGAAATTGACGTTGAGCGTGAAATATTTATTGGGAACATCCCAAGTCTGGCCCATTAACAGATTGACTAATTTGCGGCCGTATCCTTTGCCCCGCTCATCCGGCTTAACCATGATTCGCGCCAGATGAAACCGGCTGGGTTCAGCAAAGTAAAACTGGGCCGTTCCTAAAACGATGTCCGTTTCATGCACCATCACAAAAGTATGTACTTCGTCAGGTTTAATAATGCTTTTCAACTCTTCAACCGTGAGCGGAAAGGCCATCATCGGGCCACCCCAAAGCTGGGCGGTCGCCAAATCAGGTACCCACGAAATGATAGAGGGGTAGTCGGCATCGGCCGCTTTGCGCAAGGTCAACGTCATGATTTGCCTGTAGCCG